>JASEHG010000087.1 GCA_030018855.1 Candidatus Brocadiaceae bacterium | reverse complement strand
CGCCGTGCCCCTACCCGAGGAGGGATAGTATGAAGGTCTCTCTGGAAGTCTTTCGCATTGCCTTAAGGACATTAAGCCAGCATAAGCTCCGCTCGGCCCTGACCATGTTGGGGGTTACTATAGGCGTAGGCTCAGTGATAGCCATGGTCGGCATAGGACAAGGGGCAGGGGCTATGGTCAAGGCCCAGATAGAGGGCCTCGGGAGTAACATGCTCCTTGTCTTTTCGGGTAGCACTACGGCAGGAGGGGCAAGGTATGGCACTGGTACCGCTTTTACCCTGACAGTAGAAGACGCCAGGGCTGTTGCGCGAGAGTGCCCTGCCGTGGCCATGACCTCCTATGCCAAGAGGGAGACCAACCAGGTGGTTTATGGCAATCAGAACTGGAATACGGTAATCGCAGGGGTTACTCCTGAGTATCAGATTATCAGGAGCTGGCCTGTGGCCAGGGGTACCTTTTTTACCCAGAGGGATATGGAGAGGGCAGATGCTGTGTGTGTCCTCGGAGATAAAGTAGCCCAAAGTCTCTTTGGCTGGGGGGAAGACCCGGTGGGGGAGACGGTAATTATTAAAAAGGTGCCCTTCAGGGTAATCGGGGTAATGTCCCCCAGGGGTGCCATAGCAGGTGGTGGTCAAGACCAGGATGACCAGGTCTTTATACCTTTTACCACCGCAGAGTGGAAGATTATCGGCTCTGTACTGCCTGGCTATGTCAGCGTAATCTTTGCCTCTGCCGTCTCACAAGAGGCCATGCCAGAGGCAGAACAACAGATAAAGGAACTCCTCCGTCAGAGACACCATATACCCAAGGAGGGGGCGGATGACTTTATTACGATGAGCCTGAAGGACATCTCAGAGATGCGGGAGGCCACTGGGCGGGTCCTTACCTATCTCCTAGGTGGTATTGCTTCCGTTTCTCTCATTGTGGGAGGCATAGGGATAATGAACATCATGCTGGTTTCGGTAAGCGAGAGGACGAGGGAGGTAGGGATAAGGATGGCCATAGGGGCGAAGAGGAATGACATCCTGGTACAGTTCTTAATAGAGTCCGTAGTCTTGAGCTGTATAGGGGGGCTGATAGGCCTTGCCCTGGGTATAGGCGGTTCTCATCTCCTGTCCCTCCTGGGACACTGGCCTGTACTCATATCCCCTTTAATGATACTTATTGCCTTCCTTTTTGCAGTCCTGGTAGGGGTTATCTTTGGGATCTACCCCGCCAACAAGGCCTCCAAGCTGAACCCTATTGAGGCCCTGCGTTACGAATAAAATCGTAGGGGCGACCCGCCTGAGGCTGACAGTCGCCCTTACTGGGAGAAGAATATGCCGGTAAAGGTAACAGATAGTGTCTACTGGGTGGGAGCCATTGATTGGGACCTTAGACTTTACCACAACACCTATTCCACCCATCATGGCACCACCTATAACTCATACCTACTGCTGGGCGAACAGATAGCACTGGTGGACACCGTCTACGGCCCGTTCTACGAAGAACTTCTTAAAAACATAAAGGAGTTGGTACCCGTTGAGAAGATTACTTACGTGATAGTCAATCACGCCGAGTCTGACCATTCAGGTGCCCTGCCCAGGGTGATGGAAATTATCCCCAGGGCCAGGGTGGTTTGTACGAGTAAATGTAAGGATATACTTTCTAGGCTCTATCATACCCCTGCCGGGAGTGGCCCTGCCACCTGGGATTTCCTTATAGTGGGGTCCGGAGACGAGCTAAAGATTGGCAAGAAGACCCTGAGGTTTATAGAGGCCCCGATGATGCACTGGCCGGACAACATGTTTACCTACGTAATGGAGGACAAGCTCCTCCTCTCAAACGACCCCTTCGGACAGCACCTTGCCTCCTCCGAGAGGTTTGAGGACGAGGCGGAGCAGGTAGTGGTCTGGGAGGAGGCGGCCAAATACTTCGCCAACACGCTCTCCCCCTTTACGGCCCTGATAAAAAGGAAGGTGGAGGAGATACAGTCCCTCCCCATAGAGATTATTGCACCTAGCCACGGAGTTATCTGGCGTAAAGAACCCCAACGAATCCTGGAGAAATATCAACGCTGGGCCCACGGGGAGGCGGAGGAGAGGGTACTGATAGCCTACGAGACCATGTGGGAGAGCACGGAAATAATGGCCAGGGCTATAGCCGCGGGGGTCCAGAAAGAGGGCGTGCCGGTCAGGCTCTTCAAGCTCTCGGCAGTAGACCATGCCGACGTCTTCAGGGAGTTACTGGAGGCCAGGGGATTGATGATTGGTTCTTCCACTATCAATAACACGGTGCTTCCCGCCGCGGCTTCCTTTATAGAGGGGCTCAAGGGACTGCGTCCAAAGGGGAAGGTGGCCTGCGCCTTCGGCTCCCATGGGTGGGGCGGTGGGGCTGTAAAGGTGATAGAGCAGGCCGTGAGGCAGGCCGGCGTAGAGCACGTTGTCCCCGGAATTGTAGTAAAGTATAGACCTGATGGAGGAGAACTGGAGGCATGTCAACGACTGGGGAGCCAGTTCGCCCGTGAGGTGAAGAAACCAGTAGGTAGTAGGGAGTAGGCAGTAAGCAGAAAGACAGTAGATTTTGGTGCTTATTGCCTATCCTCTCTAGTGAGGGGGAAGGTTACATGAAAGAGGCACTCTTGTATCACAGATTAAACGGGCAAGTACAGTGCGACCTCTGCCAGAGGAGGTGCGTCGTCAAGGAGGGCAGGAGGGGGTTCTGCCGCACCCGCCTTAACAGGGGTGGCCAATTCTATAGCCTGACGTATGGCAGGGTGGCCTCTATCTCCACAAACCCTATAGAGAAGAAGCCTGTGTTCCATTTCTATCCCGGCAGTAAATGGCTATCCCTGGGGAGTCTGGGGTGCAATTTCCTCTGTCCTGGGTGTCAGAACTGGGAGATAGCCCACGACAGGGTGGAACTACCAGAGGAGACTGCCGAATTCCTATCCCCGGAGGAATCAGTACAATTGGCCAGAGAAAGGGGGTGCCTGGGGATTTCCTGGACCTTTAACGAACCTACTCTCTGGTTTGAATACACCCTGGAGGGGGCAAGACTGGCCAGGAAGCAGGGACTCTTTACCAATTACGTTACTAATGGCTTCATGACGGAAGAGGCCCTGGATACCATCGGGCCTTATCTTGACATTTTCCGTGTGGACATAAAGGGCTTCTCAATGGAGACCTATCACAGGGTGGCACACATCAAGGATTTCATGGGAATCCTCAGGGTTACAGAACGGGCAAGGCACAGGTGGGGTATGCACGTGGAGGTGGTGACCAACGTAACCCCAGGGGTTAACGATAGTGAAGAGGAGCTAAAGGGTATCGCATTGTGGATAAGAGACTCTCTGGGCAGGGATACGCCCTGGCACGTTACCAGATTCTATCCCCACCTCTACCTCTCCCATCTCCCCCCTACCCCAATACAAAAGTTAGAGGAGGCCAGGGAGATTGGCCTTGAGGCAGGGTTGGATTATGTCTATATCGGGAACGTCCCTGGCCACCCTGGGGAGAATACTTACTGTCCGGGCTGTGGGAGACTCCTTATAGAGCGGTTTGTTTATGAGGTTACCCTCCATGAAATGGAAGGGGGAAGGTGCCTGGGATGCGGATACCAGTTGGCAGGCAGGTTTGGGGAGGTGTGCAAAGACAGGCCCACCGCCAAGAGATGAACGATATACCCGTAAAAGTAAGGGCCTATTCAGGCTACAGGGCCGAAGAGAGGCCGATGGGCTTTCTCCTGGGAGATAGGGAGTACAGGGTAAAGGAGGTACTCCGCTCCGCCCATGAGGAGAGGGGCGGTAAGAGGGTCCGCAGTTTTAGGGTGCTTACAGAGGAAAAGGAGGTATATAGCCTCTATTATGCCGAGGAGGAAGACCAGTGGTATCTGGAGACTGCGTAGACTATAGACTCTAGACCCTAGACCTTGGGGAAGAAAGTCTATAGTCCAAAGTCTATCGTGCCAGTCTGTTGTACAGCCATGCCACTACGACCCCGCAGATAAAGCCATCCACAAGGCCCCATATCCCACCTGCCAGAGAACCCAGAAGGGTAGGCTTAAAGCCAACATAATAATCCGATAACAACTCCACAAGGCCCGTACCACAGCCAAAGAGCATGGCAACCATACCGAGCAGTGCACAGTACAGACCCCAAAAGATTCCCACTGCCAGCCCCAGGGCCTTTATGTCCAATTTGTTCATAATACCCTCCATCTGGTTTAAGAGAATACGTAGTCCATGCACAACTGTAATCCGTGTCTATATATTTTACAATATGGCACTGTTTTTTCTTGACAAAGTATTACAATTGTAATAATACTGTGGCCTAGTTCTTTTCAAATTTGGAGAGTTGTAGTAGGTAGTACCACGCAACCTACCTCAAACGAGGGAGAGGAGTCTAACGGCAGATTTCTCTCGTTCTTGTACGTTTTAGTAATCTCCCTAACCTTTTTCTCCGAAAGGAGGAGAGAAATGACGGTATCCGTCGTACAAATCTTGGGTCTCTTAGGAGGTCTCCTGGTCATGATAGCCGGTTTTGTGGGCGCCTATCCTGTCTTAAAGATTAAGATACCACCCGGCGCAGTACTTGATAATTCCCAGATAACCGGCGCCCTTAGATTCATGATACCTTACCTCCGCTGGTCGCTGATACTCTTTGCAGTCGGTGGGATACTTGTTCTCTGTGCCTTTGCTCATTACATTAGTCTGACTGGTATTATTTAATCCCCCTCTTTCTGGGAAAACTGCCTGTTTTTGTTGCCTGTTGCCTGTTGTTGCCTACAACGCTCCCCCCTCGTCAAATTTCCCCTGGAAAAATCTCAACAAATTTATTAACATCTATATAAGTCTTTCCCACCGTTAGAAGGAGTGAGATTGAAAGCTGAAATAAGAGGGGAGGCCCCCTGTATCACAGCCTGCCCTATAAATCAAGACGCCAGGGATTATGTACAGCTAATTGCCCGTGGGCATTTTGAGGAGGCCTTCCAACTGGTAAGGTCCAAGAACCCCTTCCCCGCCTCCTGTGGACGCATCTGCACCAGGCGCTGTGAGGAGGCCTGCAGGAGGACGGCAGTGGACGAACCCATCGCCATCTGCTGGCTAAAGCGGTTCCTCTCCGATAAGGACTTTACGTCCAGCTTTACTATACCCCAGAGAGGCTACGCCGAGAAGGTGGCCATCGTGGGGGCAGGACCGGCAGGGCTCTCAGCGGCCAACGACCTCTGTCTCCTGGGATACAGGTGTGTAATCTTTGAAGAACTTCAGGAACCAGGGGGCATGTTACGGGTGGGTGTCCCGCGTTACCGTCTGCCGAGGGAATCCCTGGATAAAGACATTGCCAATATCCTCTCCCTGGGGGCAGAACTCAGGACCGAAATAAAAGTAGGAGTGGACATCACCCTTGCGGACTTGCAGAAAGAGGACTTCAAGGCGGTCTTCCTTGCCATAGGTTCCCATAAACCTCTAAGGCTGGGCATCCCTGGGGAAGACCTCCCCGGGGTCATCCCTGCCCTGGAGTTCTTCCGTAAGGTCTCCCTGGGTGGAGGCCCACGGGTAGGCCGTCGGGTGGCCGTAGTTGGCGGGGGGGATACCGCCCTGGATGCCGCCAGGACGGCACTACGTACGGGTGCAGGAGAGGTCAGCCTCATATACCGCAGGGGCCTGGAAGAGATGCCTTGCGAGACGGAGGGCAGAAAAGAGGCAGAAGAGGAGGGTATAAATTTCATCCTCCTTGCCGCCCCAGTAGAGGTCCTCGGTAAAAATAGGGTAATGGGTCTGAGGTGCATCAGAATGACGCTTGGAGAGCCTGATACTGGTGGCAGGAGGAGGCCCGTACCCCTCCCGGGCTCCGAATTCGCCCTGGCGGTGGATAACGTCCTTGTCGCCGTAGGCCAATCCCCCGAACTAGGCCTCCTTGCCAGGAACGGTATAGAAATAAGCCAAAAAGGGGCCATAAAGGTGGACGAGGATACCATGCTAACCAACGTGCCCTGGGTCTTTGCCGGTGGAGATGCCATTGCATTAGGCGGTACACTGGTACAGGCCATTGCCCATGGTAGGCGGGCCGCCCTTTCTATCCATAGCTACCTCAGGGGAGAGAGATTTCAGAGTCCTGTCGCGCTGGAGCCAATAGAGGAATTATCTCCTGCCAAGACTTCACTTATTAAAAGAGAGGTAAGGCAGAGGATGCCCATGTTACCCGTAGCGCCCAGGATAAAGGACTTCAACGAGGTGGAACTGGGCTTTCCTGAGGAACAGGCGGTTAGAGAGGCAAGACGATGCCTGAACTGTGGTGCAGGGGCGGTGGTTGACCCGGAGCTCTGCGCCGCCTGTCTTACCTGTGTAAGGGTCTGCCCTTACGATGTCCCTCAAATATCCTTAGGGGGGAAGAGGGCAGAGATAGGGTCAGACTGCCAGTCCTGCGGTGTCTGTGCGGTGGAATGCCCTGCAAACGCCATCTCCCTCAGGGATAGATACGAGGATATGGGGGAAAAGACGTTGGAATCGGTTATGGGACAACTTCCTGGTAGGGGCGTATCGCAATACGCCCCTACCATTGTAGCCTTCGTATGTCAGTACGATTCTAACCCCCCAGCCGTAGCCCAGGAACTCAGAAGAAATGGTGTAAGAGCAGTGGAGGTTTCCTGCATAAGCAAACTTGAACCTAGCACCTTTGTTAAGGCCTTTGAAATGGGGGCCGATGCCGTCTTGATTGTAGGATGCCAGCCAGGGGGTTGTCACTTTGACGCAGGCCACGCCTGGGCCAAGAGGAGATTAGACCACACCGCAAGACTACTGGAGACGATGGGGGTGGAGAGACAGAGGCTCCAATGGATTTCTCCTATCCCGGAGGAAGAATTTTTCAAGATTCTCAGGGACTCCATGGAAGAGATTAAGAAACTGGGGCCGGTCTTTCAAACCAACAAGTAAAGGTATGAGACCTCTGAAAAACCCTACGAGATGTCATTCTGAGGGAGTGAAATCTGCCTTAGGCGGAAAGAATCTCAGATTCTTCGCTTCGCTCAGAATGACACGAAGTAGTGCGGCGACTTTTGCAGAGGCCTCGGTATAAAGAGATGATTGTTGCCAGACCCAAATCCTTTGAAGACATAAAGAAACTCATCCACAACTATAAGAAGGTGGCCGTCATGGGCTGTGGTGGGTGCGTAACGGTGCGTTCCATCGGTGGACAGAAGCAGGCCGAAGAGCTGGCCGCCTTAATCAGACTCTGGGCCAAGAGGGAGGGCAAGGAGATGGTGGTAACGGAGGTCACCCTCACCCGTCAATGCGAGCCAGAGTTCATAGACTCTATAAAAGAAAGGGTTGGCGATTGGGAGGTGGTGGTGTCCCTGGCCTGTGGGGTTGGGGTGCAGTGCCTTGCAGAGAGGTATCCCAGGGTAAAGGTCTTCCCGGGGGTGGACACCACGTTCATGGGGGCGACCATAGAGGCAGGACTCTACTGGGAGAGGTGTGTGGGCTGTGGCGAGTGTATCGTGGGGGAGACGGGCGGTTTCTGCCCCGTGGCCAGGTGTGCCAAGAACATGATGAACGGCCCATGCGGCGGCTCCCAGGGGGGCCGCTGTGAGGTCTCCCCTGAGACTCCCTGTGTCTGGCAGCTTATTTATGAGCGTATGGAGGAATTGGGCATCGGTGAGGAGCTTGACGGTATCAGGCCGCCCAAGGACTGGTCAGTCAGGCCCCAGAGGATGGTGATGGAGCACCTTCGGGTGGAGAAAAAGGAGCCATGACCGGGAAGAACCCACAAGCTGTAAGGGCAGGGTTAAAACCTGCCCCTACGATTCCGGTCCTCACCGCAGGCAGTCACCTGGAGAGGTTGCTCAGGGAGGGGAGATTTGTGGTTACTGCCGAGCTTGGCCCTCCCAGAGGGGCAGAGAGGGCAGTGGTGGAAAAGAAGGTCACCCTCCTTAAGGGTTACGTGGATGCCGTCAACATCACCGACTGTCAGACCTCCGTGGTGAGGATGTCCAGTATCGCCTCCGCCCAGATACTCATGGAGATGGGACTGGAGCCAGTGGTACAGATGACCTGCAGGGACCGTAACCGCATTGCCCTCCAATCTGACCTCCTTGGGGCATGGGCACTGGGGATGAAGAACCTCCTCTGTCTTACGGGGGACCATCCCAAATTCGGAGACCACCCCGGGGCCAAGCCTGTCTTTGACCTTGATTCAATACAACTCCTCCA
>JASEHG010000086.1 GCA_030018855.1 Candidatus Brocadiaceae bacterium | reverse complement strand
CCCCCTCTCCCCTCCCACCAGGGTAGGGACGACTAGGCGGGGCGCCCCTACAAAACGGTAAAAGGTTTGACAAATTTTGGGATTTTTGATATGAAAGGGCTATAAAACAGGGGGTAGGGGTTAGGGAGTAGGGAGTAGTAGGGATTGCTACTCCCTAACCCCTACTCCCTACCCCCTGCCCTAAACCCCTAAATTGCTTACGACCATAAAGAAGATACTGGCGCGGGAGGTACTGGACTCCAGGGGGAATCCTACCGTAGAGGTAGACGTCTTGTTGGAGGGAGGTGCCCTGGGGAGGGCGGCGGTGCCGGCGGGGGCCTCCAGGGGGGCCCACGAGGCCGTGGAACTCAGGGACGGCGACACCTCCAGGTACCTGGGGAAAGGGGTGTTAAAGGCCGTAAAGAACGTAAATGAGGTAATCGGTCCACGGCTGGAGGGATGGGATGCCTCCTGTCAGCAGGCCGTTGACGAAGAACTCATCCGCCTGGACGGGACCAATAATAAAGCAAGGCTCGGGGCTAACGCCCTCTTAGGCGTCTCTCTGGCCACTGCCAGGGCCTCAGCCAGGGCATTATGCCTCCCACTCCACAGGTACGTTGGTGGGGTCCATACCAGAATCCTCCCTGTCCCTCTAATGAACATCCTCAATGGGGGCGTGCATGCCGATAACAAGCTAGACGTCCAGGAATTCATGATAGTCCCCCTCGGCGCCCCCAGCTTCAGGGAGGCACTGAGGATGGGTTCAGAGGTCTTTCATAAACTAAAAAATATCCTCAAAGATAAAGGCTACTCAACGGGGCTAGGGGACGAAGGAGGTTTTGCCCCCAAACTCTCCAGTAACGAGGAGGCCCTTGACCTCCTCATGGAGGCCATCGCCGGGGCCGGCTACAAGGCGGGGGAACACCTCTTCCTTGCCCTGGACGTGGCGGCCACAGAGTTTTACAGTAAAGGGAGATACAGGTTTGAGGCCGGTACGGTCAAAGAGAGAGATGCCGGGGAGATGGTAGGATTTTACGAGGGGCTTATTTCAAGATACCCCGTATGGTCTATTGAAGACGGGTTAGCTGAAGACGATTGGGAGGGGTGGAAGGTCCTTACCCAGACCCTGGGGCACAAGGTGCAACTGGTAGGGGATGACCTCTTTGTCACAAACCCACAGAGGTTCTCAAGGGGAATAGAACAGGGGGTGGCCAATGCCATCCTCGTAAAACTTAATCAGATAGGGACCCTTACCGAGACCCTGAGGACCATGGAGGTGGCCAGGACCCACGGCTACGGCACAATCATATCCCACCGCTCAGGCGAGACAGAGGACTCCATTATTGCCGATATCGCCGTGGGCACAGGGGCCGGGCAGATAAAGACCGGCTCAACCTCCAGGGGGGAACGTACGGCCAAATATAACCAACTCCTACGCATAGAGGAAGAGTTGGGGAGTTCGGCCGTCTACGGAGGTACACTGTGGAAGAAAAGACAATAAGTATAAAACGGTACCTCTCCTTTCTCATACCCTTGCTACTGGCCATGGCCATCGTTATCTCCTTTTCGGTAGCGATTGCCAGGCGGCACACGGAGTGGAAACAGGTGCTGTCTAAAAAGGAGGCCCTGGAGAAGGACGTGGAGAAACTCCAGAAGAAAAACCTGGAACTCCATAAGTTGCGAGACGGCCTTCTCTACGACCCGGTACAGATAGAGAAGGAGGCCAGGGAACAACTGGGCTACGGCCACCCAGAAGAGGTCATTTACAAGGGCGGCGATTTTGACGTGTCTGACCCCGCAACAAAAGAGGACCCATCCAATTTCCCAATAACCGAGGGGAGGTTCGGAAGGGTTGGTCTCCTGGGTTTCTTTGCGGCTGTCATAGTATTGACTGCAGGTTTCTTTGGCCTCACCTATTGGTATGAAAATAGAAGAATACGTCGATAAGCTGGCCGTCGGGGCAAAAGGGGCCTCCACAAGCCATTGGATTTCTCTGCAAAGGGAAGGTGAAACGAAATGCTATTAGATTATGTAAATAAAGCCATGGAAAAGGCCGCATACGAGAAGTTAGAAGACGGCACATATAGCGGGGAGATACCTATATGCCCTGGGACCGTGGCCTTCGGGGCTAACCTTACCGAATGCCAGAGGAATCTCCTGTCTGCCCTGGAAGACTGGCTATTAAACGGTATAAGACATGGAGACGAACTGCCTGTTATTGACGGGATAGACCTAAACAAAAAGATAAAGGAAAGGAAAATTTACTATGGGCAAATTGAAAAAGGTGCCTAAATTTAAGAGCGAAAAAGAGGAGTTTGAATTCTGGTCAACCCATGATTCAACGGAATATGTAGATTATTCCAGGGCAAAAGGGGTATTATTGCCCAACTTGAAGCCATCTACAAAGACCATTTCCCTTAGACTACCAGAATCCCTTATTAAACATCTCAAGGTCCTGGCCAATAAGAGGGACGTTCCCTACCAGTCTCTATTAAAGATGTTCCTAATAGAAAGGGTAAAAGAAGAAATTCGTCATTAAGAAAGAGGTGAGACCTCTTAAAACTTTTTCAGAGGTCTAGGATTGTTATTCGGGAGGGAAAGAGCCGGTGTTAGACCTTAAGGTAAAGATAGGCGGAGAGGCAGGGCAGGGGATGCAGACCATCAGTCACACCCTTGCCCACGTGTTCACAAGGGGGGGACTGCACGTCTTCGCCATCCAGGACTACCAGTCCCGCATCCGTGGCGGGCACAACTTTTCCGAGTTAAGGATAAGGGAATCTCCTGTCTTTTCCATGCCCCGTGGTATAAATATCCTCATCGCCCTCAACAAGGAGACCATAGACCTCCACAAGGGTGAACTCCATGAAGGGGGAGTAATTATTTACGACGGTGAGAAGATAAAGGTAGAGGCCCATCAAAACCTCTTGAGTGTCCCCCTGGACAGGTTGGCCCAGGAGGGTGGGAACAGGTTGTACGGCAATTCCGTAGCGGCAGGGGCGGCCCTAGGCCTCCTAGGTTACGCCTTTGAGCCCCTGGCAGAGGTACTAAGGGACGTCTTCGGTAAGAAAGGCACTGTGGCAGAGGATAACGTCAAGGCCGCCAGGGCCGGTTACGACTTCACTACAAGGAACGGCCCCTCCCAATTCCCCTGGAAGTTTAAGCCCCTGGACGACAGGCGTCGTGTGCTGATAGCTGGTAATGAGGCCCTGGCCCTGGGGGCACTTGCCGCAGGCTGTAAGTTTGTGAGCGCCTACCCCATGACCCCCTCTACGGGGATAATGACCTACCTGGCAGGTAAGGCCAGGGAGTGGGACATAATTGTGGAGCAGGCAGAGGACGAGATAGCGGCCATTACCATGGCCCTTGGCGCCGCCTTCGCAGGGGTACGGGCCATGACGGCTACCTCCGGCGGGGGTTTCTGCCTGATGGTGGAGGGGTTGGGCCTAGCGGGGATGACAGAGACGCCCATCGTGGTGGTAGAGGCCCAGAGGCCAGGGCCTGCCATTGGACTGCCCACCAGGACTGAGCAGTCCGACCTTGAGTTCGTGCTCCATGCCTCCCACGGCGAATTCCCGAGGGCGGTCTTAGCCCCTGGTACCGCAGAAGAGGCCTTCTATGCGATGGTCAAGGCCTTCAACCTGGCCGAGAAATACCAGACCCCGGTCATCGTTATGAGCGACCAGCACCTGGCAGATTCCTACTGGACAATAGATACCCTGGACGTGTCCCGCATTACCATTGATAGAGGCCAACTCATCCAGCCAGAGGAGGTGGAGAAACTGGCGGGTTACAAGAGACATGCCATTACACACTCTGGTATCTCCCCCCGGGCCCTGCCAGGGTATCCTGGTATAACCGTGGTTACCGATAGCGACGAGCACGACGAGGAGGGCCACCTCACGGAAGACACAGGACTCCGTACTAGGATGATGCTCAAGAGGATGAGGAAAGAGATAGGTCTGGCCCAGGAGATTTCTCCGCCCAAATTTTATGGTGCGACCAACCCAGAGGTACTACTGATTGGCTGGGGTTCCACCTATGGTGCAATCAGGGAGGCCGTGGACCTCCTCCAGTCCCAGGGGCAAAAGGTCGGCATGATGCATCTAGGCGAGATATGGCCATTTCCGTCCGGGGCAGTTGCCGCGGCCCTGGAATCTGCCAGGGCATGTTTTGTCGTGGAAAATAACGCCACGGGCCAACTGGCAAGGCTTATACGGAGGGAGACGGGTAAGGCCGTCACGGGGAAGATACTCAAGTTTGACGGGCTTCCTTTTAGTCCGGAGTATATTATGGAGGGAATAAAATAAGTAGCTAGTAGCTAGTAGCTAGTAGCTAGTAGTTAGTAGCTAGGGGTTGAAATTTTTTTTCTTTCCTAGCTACCAGCTACTGGCTACTAGCTACTAGTTTGGAGATAGCAATGGTTACGTTAAAAGACTATGCAGGCGGGCCAACGGCCTGGTGTCCGGGGTGCGGGAATTTTATGCTCCTCAGGGCGGTACAGGAGGCCCTGGTGGGCCTGGGGAAGGAGCCGCACGAGGTACTCCTTGTCTCTGGCATCGGGCAGGCAGGCAAGCTCCCTCACTATCTGAGATGCAACACGTTCAACAGCCTCCACGGCCGCACCTTACCACCTGCTACCGGGGCAAGGCTGGCCAACCACGAACTAACGGTATTGGCCATTGCCGGGGACGGGGATTGCTACGGTGAGGGTGGGAACCATTTTCTCCACGCCATACGAAGGAACATAGACATAACACTGATAGTGCATGACAATCAGGTGTACGGCCTGACAAAGGGACAGGCCTCGCCTACCAGCGATACGGGTTTCGCCACCAAGATACAGCCAGAGGGCGTAATCCTTGCCCCCTTTAACCCCGTCCTGGCGGCGGCGGCCATGGACGCCAGTTTTGTAGCCAGGGGCTTTACCGGGGAGAAGGACCACCTGGTGGGCCTGATACAGAAGGCCGTGCGGCACAAAGGCTTCGCCCTGGTAGACGCCCTCCAGCCTTGCCCCAGTTTTAACAAACTGAACACCTTTGCCTGGTATAAGGAGAGGGTTTATAAATTGGATGAGGGCGGCAAGTATGACCCGGCAGATAGGGTTGCGGCCTTCCAGAAGGCCCAGGAGTGGGGTAATAGGATTCCCATCGGCGTCATCTACACCAATCCCAAAAGGCCCACCATGGAGGAGCAGATACATGCCATAAGGGAGACACCACTGGTAAAGTCTGCCATGGGCGTACCAGACCGCTCCAGGTTTGAGAGATTGCTGGAAGAGTTTATCTGATACACCATACCCCCGAAAAACCCCTACCATAAGATATAGAGAGGTGATAAAATACGTCTAAGAGGGAAAGAAATGTCACGCCAATTCACAGTCCTTATAAGAAGAGATGGCGAGGGCTATCTAGCCCACTGCATGGAGACGGAGATATTGGCCAGGGGAGCCACCCAGGAAGAGGCCAGAGATAATCTCTGTAAGGCACTGGAATCTTATCTTAAGACCATCCCACAAGAAGAACATCCCAAAGAAGGAGTAGACCTCTACTTTACGAGAATAGAGGTGCCCTGCTGATGCCTGCAGGGGTGGGATTCTACAAGGGGGACACACCTTCTACTCAATTTTTTCTCTTCCCGTGGTGACCTTAACATAAATCCCCTCTAAGAGTTAATAAGAAAATATGGGATGTGTCCCTTGCCCGCTCGACTTACCAATAAAAAATGATTGACTTTTTGCCCTGCTAGGATATTCTATCTTGTTTTAACCCTGATTTGGTTAGATTCTCCTTGCATCAGAAAGAACCGTTATGGGTTTGACCAGAATAGCATACAACCTGTTTATTGTAGGGGAGTATTGTTCGCCACGGCGAATCTGTCCGCCGAGGCGGATCTGCCTCGGGCACGACCTAAGGTACGCCAATACGCCCCTACGTCTATCTCCCAAAGAAGGGTTGACAGGAAGATGGTAAAACTGGGAGTAATCGGGGCGGGTTACTGGGGGCCCAACCTTATAAGAGACTTTCTAAGGATAGACCCCCAATCGGTCCGTGCTATCTGTGACAAGAGCAAGGCCCGAAGGGAGATGATAGCCCGGATGTACCCTCAACTAAGGGTTTATGAGGACTACCCCCACCTCCTTGAAGACAAAGAGGTGGAGGCCGTGGTGGTAGTCGTCCAGCCGGCCTACCACCATGAGGTGGCCAGGGCGGCCCTGGCCTCAGGGAGACACGTCTTTGTGGAAAAACCCCTCGCCGTTAATGCTAGGGAGTGCGAGGACTTAATACAACTGGCTGAGGACAAGAAACTTGTCCTTATGGTAGGACACGTCTTTGAGTACAACCCTGCCGTCCTTAAGGTAAAGGAGTACTTCCAGCAGGGCACGTTGGGGAAGGTGTACTATCTTTACTCCGAGAGGATGGACCTGGGTACGGTCAAGGCCGACGTGAATGCCATGTGGAACATCGCCCCCCACGACATCTCCATCCTGTTGTACTGGCTAGAGGAAGAACCCCTATGGGTCGGAGCCCAGGGGTTCAGTTACCTCCAGGAGGGGATTGAGGACATGGTGCATCTAACCATGGGGTTCCCCTCAGGCGCCAATGCGGAGGTACACGTAAGCTGGCTCAGTCCGCGGAAGATAAGGACTACCACTGTGGTGGGCAGTAAAAATATGGTAATATATGACGAACTTTCTGCCGACGGTAAGGTGAAACTAGTGAGGAACGAACTCTGCGCCAACGGCTTTGAGCAGAAAAAAGACAAGTACGTAAAGAAAAAAGGGGAGGTGACAACCCCCCAACTGGAAGGAGGGGAGCCATTACTACTGGAATGTGCCCACTTCCTGGAATGTATAGAGAAGGGCCAGAGACCCCGTACCGATGGCCTGAACGGCCTCAGGGTAGTAAGGGTACTAGAGGCGGCCCAGGCATCGCTGAAGAGGGGTGGGACAAAACAAACCCTGCCAGCCCTATCTACCCCGGGCGCAGCTATGTAGGGACAGGGCTTTGGCCCTGTCCTTAAAGGACAGACCTAGAGGTCTGTCCCTACAAAGAAGGAGCCTATGAGGAATACCATAGTAATGGAGAAGATACAGCTAGTAGACCTGCAGGTCCAGTACCAGGGTATCCAGGAAGAGGTACACTCCTCCATAAGGAAGGTGATTGAAGAAGGGGCCTTTATCCTCGGCAAGTACGTGAAGGAGTTTGAAGAGTCTTTTGCCGGCTTTTGCAGGGCCAAATATGCCGTGGGGGTGGCCAATGGTACGGACGCCCTCACCCTTGCCCTCAGGGCCATGGGGATTGGACCAGGCCACGAGGTGATTACCGCTCCCAACTCTGCGGCACCCACTGCCGAGGCCGTTGGCCTTGCTGGTGCAAAGGTGGTCTTTGCCGATATTAACCCCGAGACCTATAACCTGGACACGGAAAAGGTCAGGAAGGCCATAACCTCCAGGACCAAGGCCATCATACCAGTGCACCTGTACGGCCAACCTGCCGATATGGATGCCTTCAGGGAGCTTGCCACGACCTACGGGCTGAGGTTGATTGAGGACGCCGCCCAGGCCCACGGTGCCGAATACAAGGGAGTACGGGTAGGAAACCTGGGCGAGGCTGCCTGTTTTAGTTTCTATCCCTCCAAGAACCTGGGGGCCTATGGGGACGGCGGGGCAGTGGTTACTAACGACCCGCTCATAGCGGAGAGGGTTCGTATGCTAAGAGACCATGGCAGGAAGGAAAAATACATCCATGAGATTGAAGGATATAACAGCCGATTGGACGCCATCCAGGCGGTCATCCTGTCCATTAAACTGAAATACCTGGAAGGCTGGAACGAAAAGAGGAGGGAGAGGGCAAGGCAATACGACGCACTCCTATCCCCCATACAGGGGGTAACCATACCCAGGGTACTCCACGGGGTAAGGCACGTGTATCATATCTACGCCGTAAAGGTAGAAAACAGGGATGGATTGAAAAAGAAACTGAAGGAGATGGGTATCCAGACTGGTATCCACTATCCCCTTCCACTCCACCTCCAGCCGGCCTATGCCCATCTGGGCCTTCCTAAGGGTACTTTCCCCCTGGCGGAGGAGGCCACGTCAAAGGTACTCAGCCTCCCCCTTTACCCTGAAATGCGGGCGGAACAAGTAGAGGCAGTGGCGGAGGCCATTAGAGTCCATATCAGTTAATCAGTAGGGGCGTATTGTTCGCCACAGGCGAATCTGCCTCAGGCATGGCAATATGCCCCTACCACTTCCG
>JASEHG010000085.1 GCA_030018855.1 Candidatus Brocadiaceae bacterium | reverse complement strand
AAAAGGTTCACTAACTCCTTTAAAGAAAAAGCATGTGGGGACAGAAAGCGTTTCGTCCGCTGAATATGCAAAACTTCATGAAATAGGAATAAAGGATGCAGATATTGTAATTGCTAAAATTTTTGAAAAGGACCCGAGACGGGCATATATAGCTTTTAAATATTTGGATGATATGCAAAAAAATCTTTGCGAAGTTTACAGGGTGTTAAAAAAGAGTGCCAGGTATGTCATTGTTGTCGGGAACAACAAAATACGAGGAGAGTTATTTGAGAACTGGAAATATATAAAGAGCTTGGCAGAAAATGTAGGTTTTGACGTTGAAAATTATTTTGCCTCAGAAATTATCAAGCACTTTATAAAGGTTCCAAGGGAAGAACGCATTAATACAGATTGGATTTTAGTATTAAAAAAGTAATGGCTAAGGCACGATAATAATAACATGGGTGAGGCAGAAGAAAAAGAAAAAAGAGGACGCCAAGCTTCGGTAGAGGGTTTTGCCCATGAGCATATTGTTGTGGGAATTCTGATGAAGAGATATCAGAATGTTTCATTAGTTGATTTGCCTTTATCACCATATGATATTATTATAGTTTTTAAGGAGGAGGATGGTGCGGAGAACATTATTCGTGCGCAGGTGAAAACAGCAACAAAATCTATTAGTTTTATTGGTGGTGTGAGGGGTGGTGTAGATAGGGAGTACAAGTCCGACGTTAAAAAATACACACAGTCTACTTTAACCTCGGATGTTGTAATTGGGTTACATCCTCTCGGTAAAGATTCATTTGAACTATATTTTGTTCCAACCTTACTTATTGAGCAAATGAATCAGCAAAGTATTTCGCTAAACAAAATAGAGGCTTTTAAAGACAATTATTTCATCCTTGAAAACTGTAAGAATAAAGAACTTGTTCTTGAAAAGTGTAGAGAATATGGAATTATTTAGCAGTTGGTTAAAGAAATGATTACTGGGACCTAAAAATAAAGATGCAGGTCTTAGTGTAGAGGGATTTTAAAAGCCTTTGTGAGTGTTGATTTTGTTTCTACTGTCAGCATCCACAGACAATCCGATAATGTAGAATATTCATTTCGCTTCGTCCCTATCTCCAGCCCTAACCCTTGACATAATAACCATTAAATTGTAACGTGGATTTTATATTTATGTAGCCGCAACCTTTAGGTTGCGTTCGTTTCGCAGGCTAAAGTTCACTCCGCCTCAGGCGGACGAATCTGCCCCAGGCATGACCTGCGGCTACTCGGCTGGTTAAATTGTAACGTCAATTTATGCCTATTAAAAGACCTCAGAGTAGCATCCGCCCCAAGCGGACTCCCCCCGAAGGGGGGTCAAGCTCCAGGAGGGAATTTCTAAAGGCCGGGGCAGTGGCCGCAGGTGCCCTGTGCCTGGGCTGTCCGAATGCCTTCTTGACACCAGATGGTGCTACCGCCTTTGCCACCATGGAGTCGGCGGAGGGTCTGGTAACGGGGCAATCCGACAAGGAGTTCCCTCTCAAGGAGGCCATGTATTACAAGAAGCTGGAGACCCTCAGGGTGGAGTGTCAACTCTGTCCAAGGGGATGCAAGGTTGCTGACTTGGAGCGGGGATATTGCGGGGTAAGGGAAAACCGGGGTGGTGACTACTATACCCTGGTACATTCCAGGGCGTGTGCCTTGCACGTTGACCCTATAGAGAAAAAACCCTTCTTCCATTACCTCCCAGGTACCCCGGCCCTTTCGGTGGCGGCCCCCGGGTGCAACGTAGAATGTAAATTCTGCCAGAACTGGCAGATATCTCAGTTCAGGCCGGAACAGATAGATTGTACTAGGCTCTCCCCGGAAGACCTTGTCAGGATGGCCAAACAGAGTTCTTCTCCCACCATCGCCTTCACCTATTCAGAGCCAGTGGTCTTTTACGAGTACATGTACGACACCGCAAGGATGGCCAGGGGGCAAGGCGTCACCAGCGTAGTGGTCTCCAACGGTTACATAAAGGAAGAGCCACTGGTGGAGCTATGCAAATATCTGGACGCCGTGAAGATTGACCTTAAGGCCTTCACGGAGAAGTTCTATAAAGAGACCTGCAGCGGGGAGCTAAAACCCATCCTGGAGACCTTAAAGACCTTAAAACGGCTGGGCAAGTGGTTTGAGATTGTGGTGCTGATTGTCCCCACCCTGAACGACGGTGAAGGAGAGATAAAAGAGATGTGTAGCTGGGTACTCCAGGAACTTGGTCCGGACGTCCCCATCCATTTCTCCCGTTTCCACCCCACTTACAAGATAATGAACCTGCCGCCTACCCCTGTGGCCATCTTGGAGAGGGCCAGGCAGATTGCCCTGGACACAGGACTCCATTTCGCTTATCTGGGTAACATCCCAGGCCATGAGGGGGAGAGTACCTATTGTCCCAAATGCAAGGAGCTAGTTATAAAGAGGGTGGGTTTTGTGGTGGCTAAGAGCCATCTCCAGGAGGGGCACTGTGGTAACTGCCAGTATCCCATACCCGGTGTCTGGAGTATCAACGTCTAGCAGGGACGTATTGCGTTGTCTGTTTGAGTTGTAGGGGCACGTTGCAACGTGCCCCTACGTGTCAACGTCTAGCAGGGACGTATTGCATCGTTTGGGTCAGGAGTAGTATAAAACTCACCCCATTGAGGGACCCCGCCACCCAGCACGCACCTTCTACACCCAGGACGGGCAGCAGTACAACCCCTACCAGGATAGCCCCTACGAAGGCACCGGCGTGGTCAACACTATCCAGGATACCTGCAGTAAAACCCATCTCTGACGCCTTAGTTGGGAGTCCACCTGAAGCGGATGCCGCCTCCTCCATGTAGAGTCTGCTGGCGATAGGGAATTCCATCCCTGTCAGCAGACCAGGTATTACTACCAGAAACATAAACAACGCCTCCGAGCCAGACATGGTTGCCGGGAACCATCTAAGGATAGGTATCAGTACAAGGGAATAGGATACTACGCCCATTACTATCCACATGAGCGCCCGGGAACAATCCCTCTGTCCCTTCAAGATTACGGTATTGCTCAGGTACCCTCCCAGGGCCAGGCCCATCATGAACAGGGCCACTATGAGACCAATCCTTTCATAAATGTAACCGTAGACGTTCTGGAAGGAGAAGATGAGGATAATCTCCAGGACAATCCCCGCAAAGCCCGTAGTGGCAATGGCCAGGAGACAGTTGAGACGCCTCTGTCGTCTAATAGAGGAGGGAAGTAGTCTTACCATAAGAAGCCTTACAAGGAGGAAGGCCCCGAGTGCTACAAAAAAGTACCACAGTTTGACCCTGGACATGGCATGGAGTACCGGCATTAGTTGTCCCCCCGCAAATTGCTCCCATAGGAGGAGGTTGAAGAAATAGGTCACAGGTCTTGAATCCGTGTTCAGAGGGGTATCTTTCCTGTCTTGAAGTCGTTTCTCTATGAAACGGACTTGCTCAGGCTGGAGGTAAGTAAAAAGGTGATGCTCCGAGAAATAATCTGACTGGACACCCCTCTCCTTGTAGCGGGAAGTCAGGGTAGGAATATCCGTAGTAACGGTATCAGGTGCTGAGCTTGCAAGATAATAATTGGTCTGTCCAGGAGTAACCGCTACGTAAGGAAAGACCTCTTTCAGGGTTTGGTATATGGAGCCAGTATAATTGCCCACCATCTCCCCTATGTAAGCCACTGCGGAGCTTACGGAGGTGACTAGCACCCCCTGGGGTTCAAGCAGGGCCTTTGCCTCCTTGAAGAACTCCAGGGTATAGAATCGGTTTAAGGAGGCTGTGGAAGGGTCAGGCATGTGGATGAAGATTAGGTCGTATCTATACCTCCCCCAGGCGGGAGTGGCCCTGCCACACTCCTTTACGAAGTGGCGCCCGTCCAGATAAAAGACCTTTACCCTTGCATCCTCCAGTGCCCTCTTCTCTCCTTCAGGGAGATAGGGTCTTGTGATACCCAGGAGTTTAGGGTCCAGCTCCACGTAGTGTAACTCCTCCAGGGGGTACTTGAGCATCTCACTCAGCAGTCCCCCCACCCCCCCTCCAATGAGGAGGACCCTCTTGGGGGCAGGGTGTTCCAGCAGGACCAGATGGGCTATCGGCCCGTATTCATAAGGATTGGGAAAGGAGAAGGCGTATTGTCCACTGGCGTAGACGCTATATTGTCCTGCCTCCTTACCAAGGGCGATGTTCTGATACCTGGTATCGGCAGATGCCACCAGTTCAATGCCCGGGTTTAGAGACTCCCACCTCTTGCGGATAAAGAAGTCCTCCACGTCCCGAATATCCCCGGAGACGATGAGCCATAATGCAACGGAGAGGAAGATACCAGAGAGCAGTAGGGGCATCCGCCTGAGGCGGAGCCGTGCCCCTGCACCTCTTGGTAGGGGCTGAATATTTTCAGCCCCTACAAAGATAGATAGTAGCAAGAGATTAGTAAGGACGACGGAATCCAGGAGGGCCATGGCATAAAAGGAAGAGGCCCTTGGGGCTAACGCAAAGGTAAAGACTACACCCCCCAGGAGACTGCCCAGGGACTCCAGGATATACACGGCCCCTATATCCGTTGCCGCCCCCTTAGTAAAACCCTTAAAGACGTAGGCTGAAAAAGGGAATATAAAACCTACGACGAAACTGAAGGGCATGATTATGAGGGGCGAAGACAAGAGCAGGGCCAGTATGGATATGTGTTGTCCATAAGGCACGTGGATTATAAAGCGGAGCAACCTGATGGCCACTACCTGTCCGGGGAGCATCAGGCACAAGGCCAGGAGGAGATAGAGGAATAGGGTCTGCTTACTTTGGCATCCGCTTATGGCCTTTGCACCTAGCCCCGCCCCCAGGGCTACCCCAAAGAGCCATGCCCCCAGAATCACCCCCAGGCACAACTCGTTCCCGTAGAAGACCACAAGTAGTTCCCTCACCAGGATTACCTGGGCCATGGTGGCCTGGGCCCCAATGAGGACTACTGCCGTCAGGAGGAAGTACCAGCCAATAGGCCAGCCAATAGGAAGCGACATTGAATTATTTTACTTCATTGACTGTCTACTTAGTAGGGTGCGTCTAGACGCACCCTACATCTGGTTCGTGGCTACCCCTTAACGTTGCTCAAAAGTAGGTCTGGCTTGTGATTCCTTTGTTATAGGCTCTGTAGCCCGCATGGAAGGCCACTCCATGGACTGCTCCCTCAGGTCCTCAGGCCTCTCCGTTGGTCCAGAGGCACAGCCTGCCATGGAAGAAACTAGCAATAGTATCAAAATTACCCTTAACATAGACGTCCCTCCATTAAACATACCAAATACCCAGGATATGTTCAACAGAATACCCCACAGAAGCCCACCCACTTCCCCTTGTAAGGGAGGGTCTTTCTGATAGAATGGCGGCATCATGCTTTGCCCCGTAGTCTTGTTCCTGCTGTGTCTATTTACGCCCTCGGTGGCAGTCCCCCTTGATAGTAACGTAGGGGCTCAAAATTTTGAGCCCCTACTAGTTGGACACAACCTCCAGGTGGAACTGGACCCTCCAGCCCATAATGTTAAGGCCAGGGACATCATCAGCCTGGAGGTAGGTGAGGAGGAGACGGTATTTTTATCCTTCAACACCACCCTGCAGATACACTCCGTAAAGATTGGCCCCCAGCTAACAGGGCAACTCGGCATTGGTGTCCCGGCATCCCTGTCAGAGGTCAGCCCTGTCCGCGTGGCGAGCGGGGACAGGGACGGTATTGAGGTATCCATACCCCCTGCCCTCAGGGGGAAAAAGATATTCCTTGTGGTCTCGTACTCCGGGCTGCTTTACGAACCCCTGGACCCCTTCAATGAGCCCCCGGCCACCATTACCCCGGAGTTCGTATATCTATCTCCCAATGCCCACTGGTACCCCGACCCCCCCAACAGTATGGGGGTGTTCAGGGTAATGGCCACCGTACCCAAAGGCTACGAGGTGGTAACCCATGGAAGCCTGGTTGAGCGAAAGGAGGAGGGGAGTACCGCCTCTTTCCTCTGGGAGGCGGACTACCCGGCCGAGTCCTGCTACCTTATTGCGGCCCCCTACAAGGTAACCCATTGTAGACACGGAGAGATAGACCTCTATACCTACTTCTTTCCAGAGGAACAAGGACTGTCGGAGAGTTACCTGGAGGCCGCCAAGGGGTATCTGGACATGTATCAAAGACTTCTGGGGCCTTATCCCTTCAGTAAGTTTGCCGTGGTGGAAAACCTCTTCCCTACCGGCTACGGCATGCCCTCTTACACGCTCATCGGCAGGCAGGTATTGAAGATGCCCTTTATCGTGCATATATCCCTGGGACACGAGATAGCCCACAGTTGGTGGGGGAATTGCGTTATCCCTCACCCTGCGCACGGGAACTGGTGCGAGGGGCTGACCTCCTACCTGGCCGACTATTACTATAATGAACTCATCGGACCAGGACCGGCCGCAGAGTACCGCAAAGACCTCCTCAGGTCCTATGCCAGCTACATAAACGAAGAAAATGACTTCGCCCTGGAGGGTTTTACGGGTGGTTCAGTGGGCAGGGCAGAGAAGGCCATCAGGTCTATCCTTTACGGCAAGGCCGCCATGGTCTTTCACATGCTAAGGAATACAGTGGGGGATGAGCACTTCTTCCAGGCACTAAGGGAGCTCTATGCGGATAAGAAGTGGGAGTTAACTACGTGGGAAGATTTTAGACTGGTCTTTGAGGGCCAATCGGGCCAGGCACTGGATTGGTTCTTTAAACAGTGGGTCTATCAAAAGGGGGCCCCTTCTCTAGGGCTTGAAGGTGTTAGTCCGCCCAAGACAAAAGACGGGGCCTTTCAGATAGAGTTTCATCTAAGACAGGCAGACCCCCCGTATCGTCTCCGTGTACCTGTGGTCCTCACCCACGATGGAGGCGTGCAACCCTCCATAATGGAGATGGATTCCCGGGTGGGGACATTTTCTCTGGAGAGTCCCTCCAGACCGGTGAGCCTGGCCATTGACCCCGATTCCAACCTCTTCCGCAGGCTCCACCCCCTGGAACTCCCCCCAACACTGGATAAGGCATTAGGAGGGGAGGACCTCTTGATAGTAAGGCCGTCGGGAGGGAGTGCAAAGCTACTGGAGGGGTATGAAATGGCCGCCCATCTGCTTATGCCTCACGGGGAGGTAAAGGCGGATAAAGAGGTGTCGGAGTCTGACCTCGCCAGGGAACTCTTAATCCTGGGAGGGCCGGAGAACAATCTCCTGTTCGGGAGATTCCCTAACCTCCTACCCAAAGGACTCCTTTTAGCGGAGGAGGGGTTTGCCTTTCGGGATAAGAAATACGAGTCGGGTGCCTCTATACTCTTGAGCCTCCATAACCCTTTCCATAGAGAAAAGACCGTTTGTATATTTCTAAGTCAGGAGCCGGAGGCCATAAGGTCTACCGCCCGGAAGCTTATACACTATGGTAAATACAGCTACGTAATTTTTGTAGATGGTAACAGTGTGGATAAGGGGACGTTTACGGAGGAGATAAATCCCTTAGTGCATTATTTCTAGTAGGGGCTACCCGTTGGGTCGCCCCTACGACTGAAAGGAGATAGTTGTATGAGTATGAGATGGATTTGGTTTTGTGCGGTCTTTTGTTTGATGGCAAACCCTGTATGGGGTCAGGAGAAGGCTAAGGCGGTAGACCCCATGAAGCTAAGGGCCCATTATGTACAGGCCCTAAATATGGTTAAGTTCGGGATGGACGAAGAGGCCATCTCCGAGCTCAAGCAGTGCCTGGAGATAGACCCCAATTTTGCTGAAGCCCACTTTGAGCTCGGGAAGAGTTACTGCCGCACAGGCAGACTGGACGAGGGCGTCTCTGAATTCAAGGAGGTATTGGAGATAAGGCCCCAGTACGAAGGGGTACACTATGAGTTAGGGCTGGTCTACTATGATAAGGACATGGTAGAGGAGGGTCTCTCCTTATGCAAGGAATACCTGAAAGACCGCCCCCAGGACGGCAAGATGCACTCCCTTGCGGGTGTGCTGTTCATCAAGAAGAAAGCCGTACCCGAGGCCATCTCTGAGTTCCAGAAGCAGATAGAGCTAGGTCACCATCCGGAACTGGGCTATGTGAACCTGGGGATGGCCCTGGCCATGAAGGAATCCTGGGATGAGGCCATTACGGCCTACAAGAAGGCCCTGGAACTCAATGACCGTAATCCAAGGGCCCACTACCAGTTGGCCGTAGCCTACGAGAAAAAGGGCCTCAAGGAAGAGGCACAAAAGGAACAGGCCATTTACAGGG
>JASEHG010000084.1 GCA_030018855.1 Candidatus Brocadiaceae bacterium | reverse complement strand
GTCATTGCGAGCGAAGCGAAGCAATCACTAGACCCTTCGCTTCCGCTCAGGGTGACATCCTGTAGGGTGCGTCTAGACGCACCCTACTTTGTAGTTAAGGAGTAGTCGTCCTCTCGCCCTTCAGTAGTATGCTTAGTCTTTTCAAAGAAGCAATGGCTTCTTCTTCCTGTCCTATCTCTTTGTACAGTGTGGCGAGCCTCTGGTGGACGACGGGGTTGAAGGGGTTGATGTGGCTGGCCTCAAGGTAGTTCTCAATGGCCCTCTGGGGTTCGCCCCGCTTCTTGTGTAATTCTCCCAGGGTAACGTAAGTGGAGACATAATCAGGGTAGCTATTTATGGTCTCATTTAACAACCTCTCGGCCTCTTCAAGACGGCCGTTAAATAAGTAGGAATTGGCCAGCTTATTTAGTACCTGCGGAGAGCCGAGGCCGGAGTGTTGATGGGCCTTCTCATACTCAAGGAGGGCCGCATCGGGGCGGTTCTCCTCACTGAGTGTATCTCCCAGCATGGCGAATCGTCTCGTCTCCTCGGCCTCTATCTCCATGGGACTATCCTCTTTCTTCCCCGGCTCCTTTATCTTAGTGGCCATGACCTGGAGGCCAGGTATCTTGCTTAACCCCAAGTCCTGCAGGTAGGAACGCCACTCCATCTGGAAATCATCAAATGAGGTGGCAGGGCCACTCCCTACAGCAAGGCCGTCTGCTACCGCCTCTTCCACGCCCTTCCCCCCTTTTATCCCCTGGAGTATCTCATTGAGGAGGGGGTAGCCTCCTCTCTTTACTATGTATCTGATGGAAGAGAGTACCTCTGCAAAGGCCAGGGCGGCGTCTTCCCTGCTCTTGAGCTTGGCTATGGAGGGGTGCATCTCCTCAAAGGTGATAAAGGAGTCCCTCTCCAGGGCCTGGGCCAGGAGGTGTCTCTGTACCGGAGTAAGGTCTCTCCCCCCGGCAGATTTCCATCTGGACTCCTCAAACTTGGCCAGCCCCTCGTGGAACCAGATGGGCGTGAGGTTGCGGGTCTTGTGGCTTATGACGTAATGGACGTACTCATGGGCCAGGGTATCCATCCAGGGGTAGCCCCTGAGCAAGAGCCTCGGGGAGAGTACCATGAGGCGGTTGAAGTGGCAGATGGCTACTGCCCCTGAGGTCTCTATCTCTTTTCTGGTCAAGGTGCTTGCCGCCGAGAAGGACTCCAGGGTGGGGTATATCTCTACTACGACTTTATCCTTCGGGGAGAAATCAAGGTCCTTACCTATCTCCATGCAGGCCTTTTCCAGGGCCTCCTGGGCGTAATCCAGTAGCACCTCGTCTTTGCCAGGGGCGTAGCGGAGGAGGAAATGGGGAGTAGGATACTCCACAAAGTCTCTGGCCGTCCCATATATACGGGTGAGAAACACGAGGAACTCCCTGCCTTCAGGGTAATCTTTGGGACGCCCTTCCAGTAGCTTTATGGCCCCATTGTAATCCCCCAGGTAGAACTTTACCTTCGCCGCCAGATACAGGGCCTCTGGGCTGTCCCCATAGAGGCCCATCAGGGTACGGGACACCTCCTCGGCCTCTTCTATTTCCCAGTGGGTCAGGTGTTCGTCCCCCAGGTGATAGAGTTCGTAGGGGTTAGGGGCGGCTGTACCCTGAGCTTCGGAGGCCAATAAGTCTGACGGCAGTAGGCAGCAGGCAACGAACAGTAGACAGCAAACAGTAGACAGTAGACAGTAGACAGTAGGTAATAGGTGCTTTCTAATTGGAAATTTTAAATCTTCAATCTTCATTTTACAATTCCGTATATTCCCTACTCCCCAGAGGCTACTCAACCAATTTCCTATAGTAGTCCTTGTTCAGTTCCTGATACTTCTGGGGCAGGCCCTGTTTCATGGCGTCCAGGATGTCCTGGCGGAACTCCTTGGGTACCTTATAGGCCTCGGCAGTGGGTATCTTTACCTCCTCCAGGGAGAAGCCCCTGTCTCCGTCTTCCCCCAGGTCTCTACGTCGCATGACGTACTGCGGCATGGGCAATCCCCTGGACATCATCCCCTTTGCGAGCCGCTCCATAGACTCCCCAAGCCCCTTCCTGGCCTGGGCCAGTTCATGCAGGGCCTCTCTCTCTTCCGTCAGAGACTGGGGGGCATTCTCCCCGGAGAGTCTCTGCGTGGCCTTTCCCATGTGCCCCTCAGCCTCTTTCAGATGCCCTGTGGACTCTCCGCCCATAACAGGATTACCCTGGGAGAGCTTTTCAAGGGATTGGCCCAGCATCTGGGCCTGATTCCCCAGCTCTTCCTGCCTCCCGGCCAGCCCTTTGAAGGTCTCCTTTTCCTCCTGTGTCAACGTCTTACTACGCTCCTCAAAGGCGTCGGCAACGGATTCCAACTCCTTTACCATCTCCTCCCCTAACTTCCTGGCGGTGGAGAGGTGCTCGGAGGATTTTTCATTAAACTCCTCTGCCTCCCGGTTGGGTAGACCCATGGGAGAGGCCCGCTTCATCTCCGAGTCCCAGTACCTTAAATCCTTGAGGCTCTGACGGGACATCTCCAGGGACTCCTTGAAATCTTGTCCCTTCAGCACCTCCTCCTGCTGGGCCAGCTTTTCCTTAAGGTTGGGGAGTGCCCCAGAGAGGGCGTCGTAGGTGTCTATCATGGGGTCCTTTCGCTTTGCCTGGTTCAAACGGGCCATCTTTTCGCCGAGTTTTTCCATCTCTTCACGGCCCATGGGTTGTCCCCTGGGGGGCAGAAAAGGCCAGCCTTCCCTCCTCCCTCTGTCCTTGAGCATCTTTGAGACCTCCTTTTCCTGGGCAGAATATTCCTTTAGCTCTGGGTAACTGCGCAGGCGGTCCTCCAGTTGGCCCAGTTCTTCCTGCATCTTCTCAAGCCTTTTCTCCTGCCGCTGGAGGATACCTTCCAGGGTACCGTCCATTTTTTCCTGGGTCCTGGACTGTATGTCTTTCTTCAGTTTTTCGGTAGACTGGGCCAGCTGTTTCTCGTTTTCCTCCAGCTCTTTGAGCCTCTTGTCCAGGTTCTGCGTCTTCTGCAGGGCCTCGGAATAGGTAGAGTCCACGTACTGTTGGGCACTCTGGCCCATCTGCTGGAGCATCTTTTCCATAGAGTCCAGGGCCTTGAGGGCGGACTGGAGGGCCTTCTCCACGTCTCCACCCTCCAGGGCCTTCCTCATCTCTTCCAATTCCCTGGCCAGCTCCACATCGGCCACGTTCTTCAGGGCGTCTACGTTGATAAACTCTTCCATACGGTGGCTGGACATCTGGGAGAGTTTTTCCATCATCTCCTTAATCAATTCTTCTAACCTCTGCAACTCCTTCAGGGCCTGGTCAGCGGCCCCCTCCTTCCCCTGACGGAGGTCTTCAAGGAGACGCGTTAGGGCCTGCTGGGAATTGTCAACGTGCCTATCCATCCCCATGAAATCATCCAGCCTTTCCTTCCGAAGGAGTTCTGCTAGAAACAATACGTCCCCTTCCAGTTCCTGCACCTCTTTCTCCTGATGGGACTGGAGTCCTTCCCTGAACCTGTCGGCAAAACTGCGTCTCAGGGCCATTACCCTCTCTTCCCTCTCCTCAAATAGCCCTGACAGTCTTGACTGCATGTTTTGCAAGCTGTAGTAGACCGTGTAATTAGCCAGGGCATCCCCTTCCATATCTGTTAACACCTTTCGGAAGAGGTCCAGGAGGGAGAGACCCTTTTGTCTTAACACCTCCTGCCCCAGGAGGAGTTCCTCTCTGGAGGGGGCTGTCTTTGGGGTTTTTACCAGTTCCTCCGCCAGGACCTGGACCATCTCTTTAAAGAGTGTCTCCTGCAGGGAAAGCATCTCGTAGTGTTTTTTCTCAGGACTGTAGACCTCCAAATAGTGGGTCCTGGAGCGGGCCACCTTGGGGCCGCTAACGGTGTCATTATCCAGGGCCTCCAGGTGATAGGCCAGCCGCTCCCCTGGAGAGGGCTTTAGTCCACCTAAGGCGGACAGGTCCCAATCGTAACTACCCCTGTGTTCCCGTACACCTGAGGCGGTATCCGCCTCTGGTGAACCGGGAGTATAGGCGGATTCAAACGTCTCCAGACTCCTGGTTACCCCCGTACCCTCCATGACCAGCCTGACCTCCTTTAACCCAAAATCATCCCTGGCCCTGTACTGGATTCCTACTCTCTCCCTCTCCATCACCACCTTCACTTCCTCGGGTGCCTGGATGGTTATGGTCGGATACTCGTCTTCTTCAATAGTTATACTATGTGGGTCTGATTTCAGCGGAGACGGAACGTATCCTGCACCTGCCGGTAGCGTGACCTCAAGACAGTAGTTGCCACCCTCCAGGAGGACGATACTCCCCTTGAGGGCGTTGCCTTCCACCCTTACAGGGATGCTGGAGACCCCGTTCACTACAAGGTTGGCGGAGGCCAGGGGGCGGTCGCTCCTGGCAGTTATTTCTACCTGACTCCCCCTCAGGGCCTTGAGGTCTCCACTGGAGCCTGAGACCGTCCTGGGGGGCAGGGCAGTATACATGGGATACTTATAGGTAAGGATGAAGTCCCCTATCACTGGTGGGCCAGGCGGGGCTACGGTGGCAGGATAGCCACTACGCAGGAATTGGTAGCCCCCCAGGAAATAGCCAGGCTCAATGGCCCAGAAGAGGCCAAGCAAGCCTATGGTCAGGGTCAGGCCCTTGAGGTTCCTCCATAGCCCGTGTCTTGGGACAATTTCTTTAGGTTCAAGCCCTTTCAGCCTGTTAGCCGTGTCTTTCAGCAGTTCGGCCGCAAGGTCATGGGAGAAGAAACGTGCCCTCTGCGGGTTGGAGAGGTCCCGTCCGAGCTGGACGGAGTTTATTAGGGAATCTTTTAATCCTGGCCGTCTCCGCTCAATAAATAGGGCCAGGTTATCTTCGGATAGGAATGGCACGAGGGGGACATATACATAACGATAAGAGGTGTAGGCCAGGACTACCACCCATAGCAGGAGATATACTTCACGGCCCCAGGGCAGGTCGGCGAGGCCACCTGCAAGGCCTACCCCTAACAGGAAGATAAGCAGAGAGACGGCAGTTATTAAGGCCAACCCCTCGGCCAGGCGTACCCAGAGTAGTTCCCTTTTTATGGCCTTGAGGGTTTCTTTTATCTGGACGTAACTTTCTAACATCTAAACACCAGGGACTGGGGGCTGTAGCATTGGGGCTCTGCCCCCTATGCTAGGGGTCAGCCCTGGTGGCGGAGCACCAGGGCTATAGCATTGGGGCTTCCCAATGCTTGGTGGCGGAGCACCAGGCTATAGCATTGTCCGCCTGAGCCTGCCCTTGAGCGGAGCGAAGGGGCGGATGCCTCCAATGCTAAATATCTATTTTCCTTTATAATAGCTAGCCTAAGGCTTTTTGGCCATTTTGTCAAATTCTTTGCGGAGGGTTCATAATGTAGGGGCAGGTCTCGCACCTAATCTGGTTCAATCTTGAAGATTGAACCAGCGGTTAGGCGGAGCACGTACGACGTGCGAGATAAACCCGAACGCTACAAAGATTTCCTTTGTAAGATGGTAGGGGCGACCCGCCGGGTCGCCCCTACGCAAAAGGAAACGGTCTTATTGAGACAATTACAATGATACAAAAATTTTTGTGGAAATTTAAGGGAGAGGGTGTATCCTTTCTTAACCAGATATTGCAAATTGGAGATTGCAAATTTTAATCCGCCTCAGGCGGACAAGTCTCCATCTTACAATCATTATTACGTGGACAGTCTGCATACTGTTTGCTAGAGAAGCAATAACTGGGAGAAAGGAGGGCCGCTTGTATATCATTAATCTTATTCTAATAATGCTTATTTTCATTATTAGTGCTAATTGTACCTATGGGGCAGATTGGAGGCAGTGCCTGGAAGAGGGGGATAAGCTTTTTGCCCACAGGAACCACGAGGGCGAGGAGGCGACGAGCATGCAAGGGGCTATTAAGAAATATCAAGAGGCCCTTGCAGGAGTCCCCAAGGATAAGGGCAACGAGGAGGCCCTCTCTGACATTTATCTCCGCCTTTCAAGGGCTAGTTTTGAGCTTGCCTACTATTGCTTGAGCGACTACGATAAAGTATTGCAGGGTTACAAAGATGGTATTGACTACGCCGACAAGGCTATAGATATTAATAATAAGAATGGCGAGGCCTATTTCTGGAGGGGTGTGAGTACAGGCTCCTATAGAGATAAGAAGAAGGTGTCTGGGGTAGGGGGGCTTTTCGGTGGGGGTATAAAGAAGGATTTTCAGCGGGCCATAAAGATGGACGATAAGTGCGACTATGGCGGCCCCCACAGGTTTATGGCCGAGTTCCACCTGGCGACCGATGATACAGAAGATGCCAGCATACATGCCCACCTGGCTGTAGAGATAGCGCCGAACTACCTCTACAACCAGTATGTCCTGGCAAAGGTACTCTGGAAGTTAGGCCAGAAATCCCAGGCGATAGAAAGACTCCAGTATATCCTCTCAAAGGGGCCAGACGTCATCCCGGACGCCGCTATGGAAAATCGTGCCATCATCAAGGCAACGAAGTCAACACTTGAGGACATAAACAACAAAAAGGAACCTAGGTGGGAGTAGAAAGGTGGGAGTAGAAGGCAGTAGCTAGTAGTTAATGGTGCTTGCTAAGGTCTTTGGGGGCATATATAATCAAGGTGTAAAGTAGGGATTGATTCAAATCCCTACACAGGAAGGACTAAGCAAGTGTTTGACCTCCATACCCATAGCCTATTGTCGGATGGCGCCCTCTTGCCAGGGGAACTGGCCAGACGTTGTGAGGCCAAGGATTTCAGGGGGCTGGTGATTTCTGACCACGTTGACTCCTCCAACATAGACTTCGTCATCCCAAGACTGGTAAAGATTTGTAAGGAACTAACAGGCACGATGAAGCTTAAGGTCAAGGCCGGGGCGGAACTCACCCACATTAGGCCCCAGGAACTAACTAGGCTGGTTAGACAGGCCAGGGAACTGGGGGCCGAAGTGGTACTTGTCCACGGGGAGACACTCGTGGAACCGGTAATGCCCGGGACCAACCGTGCAGGGATAGAGGCAGGGGCGGACGTTATCACCCACCCTGGCCTTATTACCGAAGAGGACGCCAGGTTAGCCAGGCAGAAAGGGGTAAGGTTGGAGATATCTGGGCGTAAGGGACACTGCCTCACCAATGGACACGTAGCCCTCACGGCCAGAAAGACGGGGGCCGCCCTGGTATTTGGCTCTGATTCCCACAACCCTGAGGATCTCCTTGACCGCCCCTCTGCTGAAAAGGTGGCTATGGGTGCAGGACTGGACCCACAAGAGGTAAAGAATATCTTTCAAGAAAACGAACTATTGTTCAATGGACAGAGGCGAGCTACGTAATGGCCGAGGGCTTTACCACTATGTAGCCGTAGGTCATGTCTGAGGCAGATTCGTACGCCTGAGGCGGAGCGAACTTTAGCCTGCGAGAAACGACGCAACCTAAAGGTTGTGGCTACTAGACTAGAAGGGAAGCTGAGACGATGACACCGGAAGAAATGATAGAAACAGGCAAGAAACTCCTTAACTACGTAAAGGAAAATAAACTGCCTATCGCCCTGATAGTGATACTGGTCTCCGGCCTGGCCGTAGTAAGCGTAAGCTATTTTAACAAAAAGACCAGGGAGTACGAGAGGGCATGGAGGACTATCGGTGAACTCACCACAGAAGTGGACATGTTAGAGTTCCAGGGCAAGGAGACCAACAGGGACGAGACCCTTAACTCGGCCATTGAGGGGTACAAAAAGGTACTGGAGGGCAGTACTGCCGGCAAGGCCGCCCCATGGGCCCTCTTCCAACTGGGCAATACCCTCTACACCGCCAAGAAATACGATGAGGCCGTAGCCCAGTACAAGGAGTTTCTAGACCATTACGGCAATCACCCCCTGGCACCCATGGTCAGGCAGTCCATAGCCTATGCCTTTGAGGAGAAGGGGCACTTTGAGGCCGCTATCCAGTACCTCCAGGGCAATGCGCCCCCGGATAACCCTTACTTCGCGGCCCAGGAGAAGTGGGATATGGGACGCTGTCTGGAGAAGATGGGGCGACTGGAAGAGGCAAAAAAGGCCTACCAGGAGGTCGTACACCTTGCCCCCCAAAGCCCGTGGGGGGGACTGGCCCAGTACAGGCTGGACCGTATGAAGTAGACCACTATACACTAGGCACTATGTACTAAGCACTAGGCAGTAAACAAGTCTCTTTTTGGTTCTTAGTGCCTAGTGCCTAGTGCTTAGTACCTAGTACATAGTGCCTAGTAACCAACCATCCCCTTGAAGAACGAATTGAAAGAACAGGCAATACACCCAG
>JASEHG010000083.1 GCA_030018855.1 Candidatus Brocadiaceae bacterium | reverse complement strand
TAGAGTCTAGTCCCTTGATGAAGGCCAGTTTATCGGAAGAAGAAATAAGGACGCTGTCCGCCCCCGCCTGATAAGAGCGATAGGTGTCCTTCCCTGGATAGTCTATCTGGAACTCCCTCACGTCGTACTTCAGGACGCCGACCCTGTAACCCCCTTTTTTCAGCAGGGGGAGTAGCCCCTCTATGAGGCTGGTCTTGCCTATCTTCTTCCTTCCGACGATGGCAACGAAGGGAACCCTTCTGGAGTTACCCATGTCTTACTGGAGTCCCATAAGAATTTAGAATTCAGGATTAGGAATACAGAGTTCTGGCTACTGACTTTTGAATTCTGTATTCTTCTTTTCCTTCCACGGTTATTATTCAGGCAATGAGGGGGTCATTTGTCTAATCTCTCCAAGTATCTCCCGACCGCCCGATCTTAGCAGTCTCTGGGCCAGTTCTATCCCTATCTCCCCTGCCCTGGTGACGGGGCCACTGCCGGAGTCTCTTATTGCCCTCCTGCCATCCAGGGAACAGATAACGGCTTCTAACGTCAGGGTTGATTCCTTGACGTGGGCAATAGCCCCAATAGGCACCTGGCAGCCCCCCTGGAGTTCTAGCATCAGTGCCCTCTCTGCCTCCACGGCCTGGTGGGTGGGTACATGGTCCAGAGGGGAGACAACGGCCTCTATGGCCTTATCCCCTCTGCGTATCTCCAGGGCCAATGCACCCTGAGCTACGGCAGGTAGCATGTCCTCGTAAGGGATTGCGTGGGCTGAGTCCTGTGATACACCCAGGCGGTTCACCCCCGCCCTGGCTACAATGATGGCATTAAGCCCCAGTGTCTTTAGCTTCTTGAGTCTTGTGTCCAGGTTGCCTCTCAGGTCCACCGCCTCTATGTCTGGCCTCATGGCCATAATCTGGGCCCTTCGCCGTAGACTGCTGGTGCCTACCCTGGCCCCTGCAGGTAGCTGGCGTAGGCCCTGAAGCCCCTCACCTATAAGGAGGTCATGGGGGTCTTCCCTCTCTGGGATGGCCCCCAGGGCCAGATTGGGGGGGAGTTCCGTAGGGAGGTCTTTCAGGCTGTGGACGGCCAGGTCAATCTTACCTTCCAGTAACGCCACCTCTAGTTCTTTTGTGAAGAGTCCCTTTCCACCGATACGGAATAAGGCCACGTCGGTAATCTTGTCTCCACGGGTATGGATTATCTCTACAGAGAATTTATGACGGGGGTTTAACCTCTCCAGTTGGGCCTTTACCCAGTTGGTCTGGGTCAGGGCCAGTTTACTGCCTCTGGAACCTATGATAATCTCTTGTCTCAATTTATTTAAGCGTTCCTTATCCTTGATGTATTACCTGCTTGATGTATAATCTAAAATAACGAATATTAAGGCAAAATACAAATTCAATATTTATGTGGAGTCCAGCCACTGCGTGGCTGGGGTTTTGTAGAATCCAGCGACCAAAAATACAATACCCATACCCATGCGCCAGCTTAAGAGAGAGGCCGTCTTAGTAGAATTTGACGATATAAGTAAAGTTAATCCTGAGGAACTACTAAGGGGTGTGGGTTCAGACCATGCAATTGCCAGGAACGCCCCACTCAGACACTTCCAGATAGACCCTAGAAACGGCGATAGGGTAGTGTACTCAGAGGCCAGGGCCAGGAGGCCTCACGATACCAAAAAGGTAGAAAACGAGATTCTTCCCCTTCGCTACGCTCAGGGTCAGAATGACAGCATATCCGGTGGTTGTGTGGTTTGTGAGGGTAAGACTACCAGTGTAGTGGATATTACCCCTACCTCCGAGGGTTTTACCTTCATAAATAAGAACCTCTTTCCAGTAACGTATCCCTTTAGCGAGGGTACTGATGGCGAAGGCCCTTTCAGCAGTACCGGGCAACTTGCCATAGGGACGCACTTCCTCCAGTGGCCCAGCAATCTTCATGATAAAGACCTGGATAATATGTCCCTGGAAGATACCTTCATCGTACTGAAGAGGTTGTGTATCCTGGAAAGGAACATCCTCCATTTTGCGGGATCAGCCATGCCTTTGGGCCACGTACATGCGGATGGCAATCACTACGGTTATATTGGGGTAATAAAGAACGTGGGCAGGCTGGTGGGTGGCTCTTTAGTGCATGGGCATCACCAGATAGTCCATACCAACGTAAAACCCCGCAAGATACTGGATGACCAGCGTTTTAAAGAACAACACGGACACGGGTTCTCCCAATATTTACTGGCGCATAATCCAAAAGAGTATCATGTGAAGGAATACCAGGGAGGGGTGGTACTGCTCGTGCCTTATTTCATGAGGAGGCCCCTTGACGCCATGATTCTGTTTAGGGATGGTAGGGGCACATTGCAACGTGCCCCTACCAAAGATTATCTTCATCACCTAAGCGATGAAGAGCTTTACTCCCTGGGAGAGGCCCTCCGTGATGTTATGTCAGCGTTAAAAATCCTTATGCCCAGGATGGGGAGGGAACTGGCCTACAACTGGGTGATACACGAGGGAGACATTGGGGGTATGTACGTAGAAATCCTGCCCTGGACTCAGGAGATGGGGGGTTATGAGCAGTTGGGGATGTATCTGTGTCAGGGACGTCCGGAATCTACGGTAAATTATTATCGGGAGCTAATCCGTTGAAAAAGGGTGATGAAGAAGTAGAAGGATTGCTTCATCCGCCTCAGGCGGACGCCCCTTGCAATGACGTCATTGCGGGCGGAGCGAAGCAATCTAGCGTTAAGGGCTACCCTGCTGAACTGGAGATACGTCCGGGCAGGGTGGTGGGAGAGGTCTATCTCCCAGGCTCCAAGAGCCTGACCAACAGGGCCATCCTCATGGCCGCCCTCGCCCAGGGGGAGTCTACGCTAAGTAACGCCCTCTTTAGCGAAGATACCGACTACATGGCCTCTGCCTTGAGGGAACTGGGTTTTTCCATAGACGAGGACAAAAGGGGGAAGCAGTTCAAGGTAAAGGGGCTTGGAGGCATCATCCCATCAAGGAAGGCCAGGCTATTCGTGGGTAATGCCGGTACCGCCATGCGATTCCTTACGGCCATGCTTACCCTGGGCGGTAGCACCGCAGACGTTGGGGAGTATGAGATTGATGGCATAGAGCGGATGAGGCAGCGTCCGATACAGGACCTCCTGGACTGTCTGAACCAACTGGGGGCAGACGTAAGGAGCCGGTTTAATAACGGCTGTCCTCCCGTAATAATAAAGGCCAGGGGGTTGAAAGGCGGGCAGGCCAGGATGAAGGGTGACCTGAGTAGTCAGTACTTTACTGCCATCCTCTTGAGCGCACCCTATGCACGGAAGGACGTGGAGATTGAGGTCGTAGGGGAACTGGTCTCAAGACCCTACGTGGACATGACCCTGGGGCTGATGAAGAGGTTTGGGGTATCAGTCGTAGGGGCGTATTGCAATACGCCCCTACAGGTAAAGGCTGGTCAGAGGTACAGTTCTTTGCATTACGAAGTAGAAGGAGACGCCACCAGCGCCTCCTATTTCCTGGCCGGGGCGGCCATTACGTCGGGCAAGGTACGGGTGTATGGGCTTTCCAGGGACTCCTTACAGGGGGACGTCAGATTTGTAGACCTCCTGGAAGAGATGGGCTCAAAGGTAAGATGGGGAGAGGACTGGGTGGAGTTAGAGGGAGATTCCCTTAAAGGGATTGAGGTGGATTTAAACGACTGTCCCGACCTGGCCCAGACCCTGGCAGTGGTTGCCCTCTTTGCCCAGGGGAAGACCAGGATAAGGAACGTGGCCAACCTGAGGATAAAGGAGACTGACCGTATTCGTGCAGTAGCAACTGAACTGGAGAGGTTAGGGGTAAGGCTCAGGGAGTACGAGGACGGCCTTGAAATTGAACCTGGCAGGTTTAATCCGGCAAGGATAGAGACTTATGGAGACCACAGGATGGCCATGAGCTTTGCCCTGGTAGGGCTGAGGGTCCCTGGCATAGTGATAAAAGACCCCGCCTGCGTGGCCAAGACCTTTCCGGGGTATTTTGATGAGCTTGAGAGGGTGAGACAGGCTATTTGAGCAGGACTTCACTTATTACGACGAGGTGTAGGGCGGCGAGTAGCCGCAACCTTTAGGTTGCGCCTCCCCTCTATCAAGAGGGGTAGGGGGTGTGTTAGAACGCAGGCTAAAGTTCGCCTCGGCGAATCTGCCTCTGGCACGACCTGCGGCTACTGTCTGCTTCTCTTTGGGATAACTATATATCCAGTCTGCATATCTCCCACTACCTCGCTCCTCTCTTCCCCCCAGTACCAGTGGTAAAGTCCTATATAGGCGCAGAACAAGGAGTCCAGGGTGTCCTCATAGGCCTTTAAGGCCCTGCCCCTCATGGTAGAAACGTCTCTCCGCAGGAGGGTTTGTAGCTTTTTGTCAGCCTGTAGATGGGGCTTCAGTCTGGTTAATTCCTCAAATAGCTTCCCCTGTAACAGGGTAAGCCCTCTCCTGCGTGTCTCCACATCACCCTTCTTGTAGAGGAGTCTCTTTTCCAGGTGAAAGAGGACTACGTGGGCAGGATGTGGATATACCTCAAAGACACGTTTCATCACCTTGCGCCTCTCCTTCAGGCCAATGAGGGGTTGGTGCCTGAATCCATGTCGGGCGAGTTTTTCTACCAACCTTTCTCCACGCACCCCATGGGGAAATTTCTTTAGATTACATGGATGGGCCCCCGCACCATACCTGCCGAATAGCCTGGTTACCTCTCTATCCACTGGTCTTGCCCCTTCGGGGTTCCTGACTATCAGGGGGGCATCTATCGCCAGGCATGCCCCGTCTGGAGACATAGAGATTAGGTAGTCCAGGATGGTCTCGTCGGTCTGCATCCTCTCCTGGAAGTCCACTAGTCTGGCGCTGGCTCCACCTGAGGAGGTAGATTCCAGCACAGCGGCTGCCGTGTTATTCCTCTCCCCCCAGGCCAGGTCAAGACCTATGAATCTCATATTTAAATGGGGATACATCCCATATTTAGAATATAGTATGGAATGTGTCCTTATTTTACTATTTTATTATTTCTTATGCCCTGAAGGACGAATCAAAAGACCTCTGGACCCTCCCCTACCTGAATTTGCTCTTGAGAAGTAAAATAGAATTGCTTAGAATAGAGACACAGTATTACGCTAATGACGTAGTGGGTCTGGTCACCGAGGCCCACTGGCAGGTAACCCCGTCAGTGAGGACCCTTTGTTAAAAGGCTACTGGGGACTCCTTCTTGACCTCTTCCCCAGGGGTCTAGGCCTGGGGCCTATAAGAAGGGAATAGGTAAGTCTAGTAGTACACTGGAGGTCATGCGCTCCCTTGCTCATGCAGAGTGAATTGGCTTATATAGCGGAAAGACCCGTCCTGAACCAGACCTGCCCTGGAGCGGAGCAAAGGGACGGTGCAGGGCCCTCGGCCTCACGGCGCCAGGATTTTGGAGGGTAGACCCGTTCCCATGTGCGGATATCGGTTACATCCCCAGCCCGTACTGTTACCGGTGTCCCCATGGGGCGGGCTACCCTTATAATTAAATGGGGCACATCCCATATTTAGAGAATATAATATGGGATGTGTCCCTATTTTCTTTCTCTATTTTCTCACTCTAAGGCTGTTCCAGTGCGATGAAGGACTGTGTGAGGACGACTGTAGCACCGTTGTAAAGGGTAACGGTGAAGCTTGGCTGGCCGTCGCCATCATCATCGTTTATAGAAACCTTTGGTCCACCTCCCGCCTGGTTCTTATAGAAATTAATATACCTGATGTTCAGGGTGCCGCCTCCACTCTGCGTGGACAGTATGACATTAGGCAGTTGGGCGCTGTCTGCGGCCACAAGTACCCTCTTTGTGGTGCTTACACTGCCACCACCACTGCCGGCGATGCTCGTGTCAGCGAACGTGATGGTTGTGCCAGTGGGACCCCTTGGGTTTGTGGTATCATTCAGGGCATCGTTCAGGGCGTCATTTGAGTAGTCAAAGACCTGGGTACCTCCAACATAGACCTCCTGAAAGTAAGCGTTATTGTCTGGAGGTGGGATAGTATAGTCCAGTCTTATGGCATTCACGATAACGTCCGTTGTTCCCCGATTGGTTATATTAAAACTCAGGTCTTCATTCCCCGTATCTGTGGAGAGTGCCGAGCCCTCTGCAAACTCCAGGCTCCCTGTGGTAGGGGCTGAAACAGTGATGGTGCGGACGCCAAAGGGGACGGCATTTGCAGGAAATTGGTAAAGGCCACTAGCATTGGTAGTTGTACTAAGGTTACTGACACTGCCCGCTACGGGGTAGTAGAGGGTGACCGTTGCCCCGCTGATTGCCGTCCCGTCTGTTCTCTTGACGTATCCTGAGACGGTGGAGCGTGTCTCCTTCTGGAGGATTTCTATCTGTCTATCATCCCCTGTCCCATTGTCATCGGTCTTGTTTGGGCCGAAACTGCGTATCCTTGCCGAGACCCACTCGTTGTCAGAGGCTCGCTGGTATGCAGTGGTAGTGTAGCTATAAGTATTACCGTAAGGGTCCTTGAGTAGGTCGGCGAGGTCTTCCCTGAGGATAGGGGTGATGTAAGGGCCTGCCCACCCTGCCCCCTGACCTGCCGTACCCAGGGCGTAGGTGGGCTGGCTGCCTTTTGTATAAAGGCCTGCTAATGCAGGGAGTTGCCCCGTGCCACTGAGTCCCATGTCTCCGAGGTATCCGAAATTACTCCTGCCCTCCTTAGAGTATTGTCTGGGATTGCCAAGTATTGCCTCCTTCAGGGCCTTTAGTTCATCTTCGGTGGCTACCTGCCTCCGTGAGGTCTTCAGTCTATGAGCGAAAGAGGTGGCTACACCAGTGGCTATCCCCAGTAGGGAGAGGATTATAATTACGGAGATGAGGGCAAAGCCCCCCTTGGCAGGTAGACAGTAGACAGTAGACAGTAGACAGGGAAAACAACTACCTGCTCCGCCTGAGGCGGACCGTCTACTGACTGCTGATTGCTGATAGCTGTTTACTGTTTGCTGTCTACCGTCTTTCACGATTGCCTCTTGGGGGTGAATAAGGCCTTTGAACCGTTACTGAATGTTATCTTGAAAGGGATGCCCGCCATGTTCACGAGGCTACCCCCTGTCAGGGCATCGTAGAAATCCTTGACTTCTACGGTCATTGTGCTACCCGCCCCTATTGTGGTCAGTTCTATATCAGGGATTTCTATCCTGGAGGATTGGAGCCGGGTAAGGAAGGCGTCCCTCCGCATTGTGCTTCCAGCAAGGGTCACGGCCCCACCATTTGCGGTGAGTGACACAGTCGTATTAGCCTCAGTCCATATCCTTGAGGTAAGGCTGTCCTTGCGGGTACCATTAATCCATACACTACTGTAGTAGGTATATGGATTAATGAGGGCATAAACTTTAATGGAGGAGGCTGTGATATTGCTGGAAGAGAGGTTGGCGATTTGGAAGCTTACATTGCTCCCACTACTGCCCGTAGCATAGGCCGTCCCAGGGACGTAGACCAGCCCTGGCTGGAGGAAAATGGCCCTTTGTCCCATGGGTATGTCGGAGAACGAGTACCGCCCCTCGTCGTCTGTCTGGGCGGATGCGGAGGTAAGGCTGCTACCGCTTGGGTAAATGATAGATACGGATGTAGTGGGTATCCCTGCCCCCTCTGCGTTTTTTATCGTCCCTGTCACATCGGTCAGTACCTCTGTCTTCAGTATCCTTTCTGTGAGGTCATCCTGGGTGCCAGCATTGTCGGTGCGGTTTGGACCAGGGCTCCTGATGGTCGCCCGCACCTCTGCACCCAGGGTGGCATCGGTAGTGATGGCGGTATCGTAGATATAGGTATTCCCGTGGGGGTCTCGGAGGGATTCAGTACTAGTGGAATAGGACCTCTCCGCTACGTACGGCCCCCGCCAGCCTGAACCTATCCTCGGGGTAATGGTATCAGTACCTATCGTCAGGGTAGTGTTAAGAGAGAAGGAAGAGACTCCCCCAGGTTGTGTGTACAGGTCTTGCAGGCTTGCAGGTAGGTTGCCCGTATCTCCGATGTATCCGAAGGTGGCCTCCGAACCCCATTGGGTGGCCAGTGGGTCTCCTATTATGGCCTTTTTTAACGCCTGCATCTCGTCTCTGGTGGTAAATGCCTTCTTAGACCCAATCAGGTGGAGGGCCAGGGGGGCTAAGGTACCTGCCATGAGGCCAATTATAGCCACCACCATTACTATCTCCAGGAGGGAGAAGCCCTTTTGACAGTAGGGAGTAGGGAGTAGGGAGTAGGGAGTAGGCAGACTGCTTACTGCATACTCCTTACTGCTTACTGTTGTCTGCTGTCTACCCTTTCCTGGTCTCATGAGGTGAAGGT
>JASEHG010000082.1 GCA_030018855.1 Candidatus Brocadiaceae bacterium | reverse complement strand
TTCTCGGCCGGGCTTGGGATTGGTATAGACAGAGCGGTCTACGCACCTCTCAGACATAAGGGCGCCCCTAACCTTGTATTCCTTGTGGTCTCCTTCGGGGTCTTCATCTTCATACAGAACACCATACAGCTCATTTACGGCGCCCAAATTCTTTCCCTCCGCACTGGCTCAGTAAAAGAAGGTCATCATTTACTGGGGGCGGTGATTACTGACATCCAGATACTCATCCTCATAGCTACCGCTATCCTCACTGTGGCCCTCTGGTCGGTGGTGAAGTTCACGAAGCTTGGAAAGGCAATCAGGGCAGTGGCGGATGACCCGGTGGCGGCCAGCCTGGTGGGGATTAACCCTGAGAGGATTATACTCTACGCCTTTGCCATTGGCTCGGCCCTGGCCGGGATGGCGGGTATGCTTGTTGCGCTTGAGACCAACCTTGAGCCTACCATGGGACTCTCAGCTATCCTTAAGGGCATAATTGCCTGTATTATAGGCGGTATCGGTAGCATCCCTGGGGCGGTGGCCGGTGCCTTCTTCCTGGGGATTGTGGAGAACCTGGGGATATGGAAGATACAGGCGGGGTGGAAGGACTGTATTGCGTTTGGTATCCTTATTATATTCCTGCTTGTCAGGCCGGGAGGGATTTTGGGAATACCCATAGAGAAAGAAAGACTTTAGACTATGGACATTGGACTTTAGACTACAGACATTAGACTAAAGACATGGCGAGGGACTACAAGAAAATTAGGGCGTGGCAGTTAGCTGACGGACTTGCGATAGCCGTATACAGAGCCACAAGCAAATTCCCTAAGAGTGAACTTTTTGCGCTGACATCCCAGATAAGAAAGGCAGCTATTTCCGTACCAGCAAATATTAGTGAGGGTTCTGCAAGAAGACATGGAAATGAGTACCTCCAGTTTTTATATATAGCAATGGGGTCTCTCAACGAAGTTGGCTATTATCTAGATTTTTCTCAAAGGATTGATTATCTCAAAGAAGTAGATGCCCAGCCTTTGATGTCCTTACATGAGCGCACTGCAAAAACCCTGAGGGCATTGATTAATTTTATTGAGAAGTCCAGAGTCCAGAGTCCAAAGTCTAAGGTCTAATTTCATGGAATATATTTTGCACATCCTTGTCATAACCGCCCTCTACACGATTCTGGCGCTGAGCCTGAATCTGATACTGGGCTTTACGGGGCTACCGGCCCTGGGGCATGCGGCCTTTGCCTGTGCAGGGGCATACACCTCAAGCCTGCTGGCACTGAATCTTGGGCTGTCGCCCTGGGTGGGACTGGTGGCAGGGGCGTGCGTGGCGGCCCTGCTGGGGCTTATAGTGGGATTCCCCTCGTTGAGACTGAAGGGAGACTATCTTGCCCTTGCCACCTTTGGATTGGGACTGATTGTGTATTCGGTGGCCAAGAACTGGGTGGATTTGACACGTGGGCCGATGGGCCTGCCAGGGATACCCAGGTTCGGCTTTTACTTCTTTGCCATAGAGCCTGTGTGGGCCTATCTTATACTGGTATGCGCCTTTCTGGGCCTTACCTACTTTGTAATCAGGCGTATAGTTAAATCCCCCTTCGGTAGGGTGCTCCTGAGCATCAGGGAAGACGAGATCGCCTCAATGGCAATGGGTAAGAACGTTAACAAACACAAGCTCCTTGCCTTTGTGGTGGGGGCCTTTTTTGCCGGGATTGCCGGGAGCCTTTATGCCCACTACATCACGTTCATAGACCCTTCCAGTTTTACTGTGATGGAATCTATTATAATCCTGCTCATGGTGGTCTTTGGAGGGATGGGGAGTCTTACTGGTTCTTTTGCTGGTGCATCTATACTGGTTATATTCCCGGAGGTACTGAGGTTTATGGGCATGCCAAGTGCTGTGGCTGCACCAGTGAGACAGATGGTCTATGGGCTTATGCTCATACTGCTCATGGTACTGCTTCCCAGGGGGATTTTGGGGAAATACGGGTTCAGGTAGATGGAAATCCTTGAAGCGAAGGGGTTGAGTGTAGGGTTTGATGGGATAAAGGCCGTGGATAACCTTTCGTTCGGTCTGGAGCGGGGGACTATCAATGCCCTTATCGGGCCAAACGGGGCGGGCAAGACCACTGTGTTCAATATAATATCAGGTTTTCTTCGGCCAAACAGGGGAGAGGTCTTTTTTAATAAGGGTAGTTCAGGGTCTCTTATCAGGCTTACCCATCTGAGTCCGTACAGGATAGCCCGCCTGGGTATTGGCAGGACCTTCCAGAACATTAGGGTTTTCCCGCAGATAACGGTACTGGAAAATATCCTCCTGGCCTTGCCTTACAGGAGGGGGGAGGGCATGTGGGTTGCCATCTTTGATTCAAGGACACTGAAAAAGGAAGAAGCGGAGAATCGGAAGAGGGCCATGGAGATACTGGATTTCGTGGGGTTAGGCAATAAGGTGTATAGCCTTGCAGAGGAATTATCGCATGGGCAACGGAAACTTTTAGAGATAGCCAGGGCATGGGCCACTGGTGCGGAATTGCTTTTGTTGGATGAACCCACGGCTGGGGTGTTTCCTGAAACGATACCCAAAATCCTTGGATTAATTAAGGAACTTCAGAAAAAGGGCAAGACTATACTCTTTATTGAGCATAATATGAGGGTGGTGATGGATGTCTCAAATCACATTATAGTGCTTAATTACGGGGAGAAGATTGCAGAAGGTACTCCTCAGGAGATACAGAACAATGAGGCAGTTTACGAGGCATATCTAGGTGGAAAAAAGGCCGTTACTTGAGGTAAGAAACCTGACGGTTTATTACGGTACCGTGAGGGCCTTGAATAATGTCTCCTTTGCGGTAGGCGAAGGTGAGCTTGTCTGCATGATAGGCCCCAACGGTGCAGGTAAATCCACCGCCCTTAAGGCAGTGGCAGGGCTGGTAAGGCCGAAGAGTGGAGAGATACTCTACGATAGGAACAGCATATCCGGCCTTCATCCTGAAGGGTTAGTCAGGCTTGGGATGTCCATTGTCCCCGAAGGGCGGAGGGTATTTCCTAGCATGACGGTACTGGAGAATCTGGAGATGGGGGCATACGCCAGGCACGATGTGCATCGGGTGTGCCAGGATATAGAGGAGATACTGGAGCTTTTCCCTTCTTTGAAAGACAGGAGGCGGCAGAAGGCAGGGACGCTGTCCACAGGAGAACAGCAGATGCTGGCCTTTGGAAGGGCGCTCATGTCAAAGCCAAAGCTGTTACTGGCAGATGAACCTTCAGATGGGCTATCGCCGTACTATATTGACGTTATCTCTGAGAAGCTCAAAGAGATTAATGGAAAGGGTACAGGTATCCTGCTTGTAGAACAGAATGCCAGAATGGCATTGGAGATATGCCACCGTGGTTACGTATTCAAGATTGGCGAAATTATGATGGAGGGGGAGGGAAAAGAACTCTTGTCAAACCCGGAGATAAGGAAAGTATTTTTGTGAGGTAAGAATACTGTAAAGAGGGCCAATAGCAAACTATAATAACCTAAGGTATTACCTAAAAAGACAAATGGACACCGTGGCCAAAAGACAGCCCGCCCGCAAGGCTACCCTGCTTGGTATGTATGGGAATGCCTTCCTGTTCGTCATCAAGATGGTCATAGCCATTAAATCAGGCAGTCTCATCATCCTTGCTGAGGCCATGGACTCTTTTACGGACATTGTGGCCTCCATTGCCGTCTATATCAGTGTCCGGGTCTCGGCCAAGAAGGCCGATGAGGGACACCCCTTCGGACACCATCGGGCAGAACCCATCTCTGGCCTCATCGTGGCCGTGATTGCCGGCATGGCGGGGATGGAATTGATTCACATGTCCATCACGCGCCTCATCAGTGGAGAGGCTGTGAGTTTTGGGATCGCCCCCTTGCTGGTACTCCTTGTCACCATCGGCACAAAGGCCGCTATGAAACAGTACCTGGAAAATGCCGGCAGAAAGGCCAACAGCCCAGCCCTCCTTGCCAGCGCCAAGGATTGCAAAAACGACGTCCTGGTGGCCTTCGGGGCCCTGATGGGGATGACGGGGGCCTACTATGGATACTACCTCCTTGACCCCATCCTCGGCATGGTGGTCAGCCTCTGGATTATCCGCACAGGCTACTCCATCGGGGTAGAGAACATAGATTACCTCATGGGCAAGAAGGCTAGTGAAGAACTCATAAAAGAATTAAAGGAGAAGGCCCTGGGGATTGAAGGGGTGAAAGGGTTGAACGAGGTAAAGACCCACTACGTGGGGAACTATATCCACGTGGAGATGCACATAAACGTGGACGGGGAGACCTCCACCACCGAATCCCACCGTATAGGCAAGGAGGTACAAAGGGCGCTGGAATCCCTTGAGAGCGTGGACAAGGCCTTTGTACATATTGACCCATGGCTTCCCAGGAACTAGGGGGTAGGGACTAGGGGATATGGGGCAGTAAAAGAGATGAAGCAAACTGAGACAATCCCCTCTAGTAGGGGCACGTTGCAACGTGCCCCTACATGCGACCGCAGTAAACTCCTGACGGAGAGACAAAACCCCCGCACCAGGGACATAGACGCAAAGGGCACCCTGGAGATTGTAGATATAATCAACCGGGAGGACAAGCTGGTCCCCACGGCCGTAGCCAGGGAGCGGAGGCAGATTGCCAGGGCGATAGATATGGTGGTGGATTCCTTCAGGAAGGGAGGGAGACTCTTTTACGTCGGGGCAGGCACCAGTGGCAGATTGGGCATCCTTGATGCCTCAGAGATGCCGCCCACCTTTGGCACCCCGCCAGGTCTGGTTAGAGGTCTAATAGCAGGGGGCAAAAAGGCGGTCTTCCGTTCCATAGAGGGCGCAGAAGATAACCTCCTTGAAGGGGCAAGGGTAATACATCTATGTAAAGTAAGTCCAAAGGACACTGTGATGGGCATTGCGGCAGGTGGCACGACCCCTTACGTAAAGGCCGCCCTCGCCGAGGCCCACCACCTGGGGGCAAAGACCATCTTCCTCGCCTGTGTGTCCAGCACTAGACTGGATTCCCCGGTGGACGTAGTCATCAGGCCCGTCACCGGCCCCGAGGCGATTACCGGCTCCACCCGCATGAAGGCTGGTACGGCCACCAAGTTGGTACTCAACACCATTACCACGGGGGCCATGATTAAGATGGGGCGGGTATATGGGAACCTCATGGTAGACCTCCGGGCCACCAACGACAAACTGGCAGACAGGGCGGAGCGGATAGTCATGGAGGTTACTGGCCTGGGACGAGGTGCCACAAGGGACCTCTTGAAGAAGGCCCACGGCCAGGTCAAGACCGCCCTCCTCATGCACCTGCAGAAACTGGATTACAAGGCGGCCAGAAAACGGCTACTCCTGCACGGAGGGTTTCTCCGCAAGGCCCTTAGCTCAGGGACCAGGGATTAGGGGACAGGGGGGACGGCGTCTGAGGGAGCGAAGTCCGCCTGAGGCGGAAAGAATCTCTAGACCCTTCGCTTTCGCTCAGGGTGACATTCTATGTCAGGTTCTTAGCTTCCCCTTCCCCTTCGCTTCGTTCAGGGTCAGGGCTTCGGTTCACTCAGAATGACAAGTAGTGCTGTGTAGACTTTCGCAGAGGTCTCTTCCTGCTGGAACTGCTTTTGTAGCTCCGTGGAACGCACGCTTATAATCTCCATGCCTTCTTCAATGCCACATTCCATCCCCATGCAGGACATGACAGATTTTAACCTGACAAGGGTATCCCGGTCCCGCTCTTTAGCTGAGTAAAACCTGAATGCCTTACCTGAGACGTGGGGGAAGAAATTATCTCCCAGCCTTAGGCCTCTAATAGAACGAAATATCCTCCAACAACGGAGAAACGATATTACAGCGTTGTCACCTTGCCCCCACAGCATTCTGGGAGTAGCAGTCATTTTGTTGTTCACTTTGTTATTCACCTTCTGAAACTGTTTAAATCAAATGTAATTGGAACATAAGGAAAAACGGGGAAAGTTAATAAATAGCGGGAAAGAAAAGAATGTAGGAAGCCCCCAACTTCAGTCCGCTCCGCCTAAGGCGGACGGATTTGCAACCTAACGTGCTAGATTAACCTTCTGCAGTAGAATCCTATGTCCATAAAGTAGACCGATTATAATACAAAATCGTGTTGCGTCAACAAAATATTTTGAGACCTCTGAAAAACTCCACTCACCTGTCATTCTGCGGGAGCGAAGTCCGCCTGAGGCGGAAAGAATCTGACACGAAGTGTCACCCTGAGCGAAAGCGAAGGGTCTAGAGATTCTTCGCTTCGCTCAGAATGACAAAGGGTGCTGTAGCGACTTTTGCAGAGGTCTCATTTTGTGAAAGGTATTGAAAGAAGATTCCCCAGGGGCAAGATGGGGTGTAAAATTGCGCAATTTAGCCAATTTACTTTCAGGCAACCCATGCTATATTGTCTATGGGGAAGGACGTAGGGAACTAAATGGACGTAAAAAGGTACAAATTTCTGGTGGCAGGGAAGTGGAAGGAATCTGGCGAGCCCCTTGAGATAAAGAACCCTTTCAATGGGGAAGTGGTGGGCATCACCTCCAGGCCGACGGAGGGAGACGTTGAAGAAGCCATTTGTAGCGCCGTGGCTGAGGCAAGAGAGATGGCCTCCCTTCCCACCTACCGGCGGGCAGAAATCCTATCCCGCATAAGAACCGGGATTATAGACCGCAGGGAAGAGCTGGCCAGGACTATCACCCTGGAGGCAGGTAAGCCCATCTCAAACTCCAGGATAGAGGTAGAGAGGGCCGTCTTCCTCGTTCAACTTGCCATAGAGGAGTGCAGGCGGATGGGCGGTGAGTTAATCCCCCTGGATTTACTGGAGGGGGCCAGGGGACGCCTGGCACTAACGAGGCGGTTCCCCCTGGGGCCTGTCTTGGGGATTACCCCCTTCAATTTCCCATTAAATCTCGTCTGCCACAAACTGGCCCCTGCCCTGGCTGCGGGGAACCCGATAATAATAAAACCCGCCTCTGCTACGCCGCTAACCGCACTTATCCTGGCAGAGATAGTCCGGGGGTCCGGGATACCGTCCGGTGGACTCAGCGTCTTACCCTGTTCCGGGACACAGGCCGAGGGGATGGTCAGAGACGACAGACTCAGGTTACTCACCTTTACCGGGAGTGCGCAAGTCGGCTGGTATCTAAAGGACATGGCTGGAAAGAAACGGGTGGTGCTGGAGTTGGGTGGAAATGCGGGGGCTATAGTAGATGAGGATACAGACCTGGGATATGCGGTACAGCGATGCATATACGGGGGTTATGTCTATAGCGGACAGACCTGCATATCCCTCCAGAGGATATACGTCCATAAGGGTATTTACACCCAGTTCCTCTCTAAACTGGTGGAGGGCGTCAAGTCCCTGAAGATGGGGGACCCGATGCAAGAGGAGACCAGAATCGGACCCCTCGTCTCTCAAGGGGCGGTGGAGAGGCTGAACGGCTGGGTAAGAGAGGCCCTCTCACTGGGGGCCTCGGCCCTCGTGGGCGGTAAGCCCGTCTCAGACAGATTCTTTGAGCCGACCGTCCTGGTGGACGTCAGACCTGAGATGAAGGTCTGCTGTGAGGAGGTGTTTGGTCCCCTCGTGACCGTATCCCCCTTTGACTCCTTTGAGCAGGCGCTGGAGGAGGTCAACCGCACTCGCTACGGCCTCCAGGCAGGGGTCTTTACCAGAGACCTCCAGAGGGCCTTCCTCGCCTATAAGACATTAGAGGTGGGCAGTGTCATAATAAACGACGTACCGACCTTCAGGGCTGACCACATGCCCTATGGAGGAGTTAAAGACTCAGGACTCGGGCGCGAGGGGATAAAATATGCCATTGAGGAGATGACCGAGCCTAGATTACTGGTACTTAATCTAGGGAGTAGGGGGTAGGGAGTAGGGAGTAGTAAAACCTTAGTTACGGTTGCTACCCCCTACTTCCTACTCCCTACCCCCTAGCTCTTATAGCCAAGTCAGGCATTATCTAGTATAATTTTAGCAGTAGGGTATTTGTAATACGCCACTATTCTGCAGGGTCGTAAAATGAAGACTTGTCCTGAGCAAAGCCGAAGGGTTGGAGATTTCAAATCCAAGATTTTTAGTGCCTGCCTACTGCTTACCGTCTGCTGCCTCCTATCTACTGTTGCTTACGCCCAAACTGCGCCCTCCCTTGCGGAGATAAAGAGGAATCTGGATATTCTATGGGTGATAGCCGCCTCTGCTATGGTGTTCTTCATGCAGGTAGGTTTCACGGCCTTTCAGGCAGGTTCCGTGCAGGCCAAGAATGCAATAGCCATTGCGCTGAAGAATTTGACTGTATGTCTCCTGTGTTCTGTATTCTACTTTTTTTGTGGTTTTGGGT
>JASEHG010000081.1 GCA_030018855.1 Candidatus Brocadiaceae bacterium | reverse complement strand
CTGCTTTACCTGCTCAGGAGGTTCCTCTTTGACAAGATATTTGCCCTCCTGCAGGCAAGGAGGGAGGAAATCAGGGATACCTACGAAAAGACAGAGGGGGACAGGCAGGAGGCCGCCAGGTTAAAGGCAGGCTACGAGAAGAAGGTTTACGAGACAGAGGCCGAGGCTGAGAAGAAGCTTACCGAGGCGGTGAAAGAGGCAAAGAAGCTCGGCTCCGAGATAGTTGAGAGGAGCAGAGAGGAGGCCGAGGCAATAAAGCTAAAAGCGAAGGAAAGCCTGGAACTGGAGAGGAAGAAGGTGGCTCAGGAAATCAGAAACCAGGTGATAGTATTGTCTCTGCTTACCTCGCAGAGATTGATTCAGCAGTCCTTGAACAAGGAATCGGCAGAAAGACTGGTGGATGGATTCTTAAAGGAGATGGAGGGTCTGAGGTGCTAGACAAGTCCGTAGCCGTGGGTTATGTCCAGGCCCTTTTTGAGACGGCCAGGGCCAGGGGCCGCTTCCCGGAGACCGTGAAAGACCTGGAGAAAGTGGCCCAACTCCTCCGCGAGAACCCGGAACTGAAGAGAATCCTCCTCCACCCGGCAATACCCAGGGAAAGGAAGTCAGCAATGATAGACAGCCTGCTGGCGCCCCACCTGGGCCCCCTTGTAAGAAACTTCCTCCGCCTGATTATAGATAAAAGGCGAGAGGAGATATTAGAATTCGTATTGGACGGCTACAAGTCTGTAGCAGACCTCATTGGCGGGGTTGCATGTGCAACCGTACAAACGGCAATTCCCCTTATGGAGGAGAGGCTGGCAAGGATTGAAGAAATCCTGAAGAGGCTCTCCGGTAAGAAGGTGGAGATAAAAACGGAGATTAAGCCGGAAATACTGGGCGGTTTGGTCATACGTATAGGCAATACGGTAATTGACGGTAGCGTCCGCAGCCACCTTGAGAACCTGAGGAGAAGGCTCATGGAAGGCAGGGCGGCCTAGCCTTTAAGTCTTTATTTACAGGAGTGATTAACTATGGTCTTAAGACCCGATGAAGTGGCCTCTATCATCCAGAAAGAGATAGAGGGCTATGAAGAAAAGCTAAAAATGGAGACCGTAGGCACCGTCCTCCAGGTAGGTGATGGAGTGGCAAGAATCTACGGTCTTGATGATTGCATGGCAGGGGAGTTAGTGGAATTCCCTACCGGTACATACGGCATTGTACTGAACCTGGAGGAAGACAACGTGGGGGCTATCTTGCTTGGTTCAGATAAGGGCATAAAGGAGGGGGACACAGTAAAAAGCACGGGCAAGATTGTCCAGGTCCCGGTAGGGGAGGGGCTTCTAGGGAGGGTAGTCAATGCCCTCGGACAGCCAATAGATGGTAAAGGAACGGCACCCTCAGAAACCTTCAAGCCCATTGAGAGCCGTGCCCCCAGCGTCGTGGAGAGGATGCCAGTAAAGGAGCCATTGCAGACCGGCATCAAGGCCATAGACTCTATGATACCCATAGGCCGTGGGCAGAGGGAGTTAATCATCGGCGATAGGCAAACGGGTAAGACGGCCATCCTTTTAGACACCATCATCAACCAGAGGGATACGGGCGTAAAGTGCATATACGTAGCTATTGGCCAGAAGCTTTCTACAATAGCAGACCTGGTAAGCACCCTTGAGAAGTATAAGGCCATGGAGTACACCACTGTAGTGGTGGCCTCGGCCAGTGACCCTGCGCCCCTGCAGTACATCGCCCCTTATGCAGGCTGCGCCATGGGTGAGTACTTCAGGGACAACGGTCAGCACGCCGTGGTGATGTATGACGACCTTTATAAGCATGCCATTGCCTACCGCCAGGTCTCACTCTTACTCAGACGGCCCCCCGGCAGGGAGGCCTTCCCTGGTGACATCTTCAATCTCCACTCAAGACTGCTAGAAAGGGCATCTAAACTCAACGAAAAGCTTGGAAGTGGTTCACTAACCGCACTGCCAGTGGTAGAGACCCAGGCGGGGGATTACTCCGCTTATATCCCTACCAACGTAATCTCTATAACCGATGGCCAGATATATCTTGAAAGCGACCTCTTTTACTCTGGCATAAGGCCCGCCGTACACGTGGGTCTGTCTGTATCAAGGGTGGGAGGTAATGCCCAGACACCTGCCATGAAAAAGGTGGCGGGGATGCTGAGGCTCACCCTTGCACAGTACAGGGAGCTGGCCGCCTTTGCCCAGTTTGGCTCAGAACTTGATAAGACCACTAAGGACCAGCTAGCCAGAGGACAAAGGCTTGTAGAAATCCTCAAACAACCCCAGTACCAACCCATGCCCGTAGAAGAGCAGATAATGGTCATCTTTGTGGGTATAAATGGCTATCTGGATGACGTCCCTGTGGATAAGGTAAAAGATTTTGAGAACGGCTTCCATAGATTCATGAGAGAGAACTATCCAGCTGTAGGCCAGGAACTCAAGCAAAAGAAACGATGGGACGACGAACTTACTCACCGGCTGGTCCGTGCCATAGAGGAATACAAGAAGGAATTTTCCAAGAGGAGTTAAAGCACTTTGCAGAGCACAAGGGAAATTAAAAGCAGGATAAGGGGCGTCACCAATATCCAGCAGATAACCAGGGCAATGGAGATGGTGGCCGCCAATAGACTCAGAAAGGCTGAGGCAAGGCTTCTGGAGGCAAGGCACTATACAGAGAGGATGGGCCACCTGCTTAATTATCTCGCCAGCAACTTTATCGGCAAGACCCATTATCTGCTAAAAGAGAAGGAGGTCAAGGTAATCAAACTCATAGTGATAACCTCTGACAAGGGCCTTTGCGGCGCCTACAACGCCAACATCCTGCAGTACGTCCAGAAATTTATAAGGGAAAATCCCAATAAAGAAATCCAGCTCACCCTCATGGGCAGAAAAGGATTCCTCTTCTTCCAGAAGAGGAATCACCCCATAGAGAAATACTTCCCTGAGGGTGTGGAAAAACTTGAACAAGTTGATATAATAAAGTTTGTAGATAATCTCATAAAAGATTTCCAGAAGGGGACTTACCAGGAGCTACATCTGTTCTTTACAAAGTTTATTACAATGATGAAGGGTACAGTCACAGGCGTAAAGCTCCTGCCCTTGGAAGGCAAACCGGAAAAGGCGATAAGGCCTGATTACATCTTTGAACCTTCTGAAGAAGATATATTCAATGCGATGTTCCCCAAATACCTGGAGAACTGCATCCAACATGCCATTTGGGAATCTCTCACCTCAGAGTATGCGGCCCGCAGGGTAGCGATGATAGCCGCCTCTGAGAACGCAGAGGAGATGATAAGCGAGCTGACGCGTTCTTATAACAAGGCCCGCCAGGAGGCCATCACCAGAGAACTCATGGAGGTGGTCTCGGGCGCAGAGGCCCTCAGGCCTTAAGAAGGAGGTATAGGTTGAATAACAATATCGGCGCTATAACACAGATAATAGGTCCCGTAGTAGACATAAGGTTTAGCCCGGGGAACCTTCCAGCTATCTATAATGCCATAAAGATTCAAGAACCCAAAAATGGTACGACCCTTGTGGTAGAGGTTGCACAGCATATTGGTAGTGATACTGTAAGGTGTGTGGCCCTTGCCTCCACTGACGGGCTGGTCAGGGGAACGAAGGCGGAGGATACGGGCAAACCAATAGAGGTCCCCGTGGGCAAGGCAGTCCTTGGCAGGATATTTAACCTCCTTGGCGAAGCTATAGACCAGATGGGAGAGCTAAAGGCATCCGAGAGCCGCCCCATACACCGTTCTGCCCCATCCTTCAATGAAAGGGAGACAACTACTACCCCCTTTGAGACAGGGCTAAAGGTGGTAGACCTCCTGGCACCCTTCCCAAGGGGCGGAAAGGTGGGTATGTTCGGTGGGGCAGGAGTAGGTAAAACCGTCCTCATAATGGAGCTCATCAGGAACATTGCTACTGAGCATGGTGGAGTTTCCACCTTTGCGGGCGTAGGGGAGAGGACACGTGAAGGAAACGACCTCTATCTGGAGATGAAGGAATCGGGCGTACTGGATAAGACCGTCCTGGTTTTTGGCCAGATGAACGAGCCCCCGGGAGCGAGGCTCAGGGTAGGGCTAACTGCACTTACAATGGCTGAGTACTTCAGAGACGTAGAAGGCCAGGACGTACTCCTTTTCATTGATAATATCTTCCGATTCGTCCAGGCAGGGTCCGAGGTCTCGGCACTCTTGGGGAGGATGCCCTCTGCCGTGGGCTATCAGCCAACCCTTGCTACAGAAATGGGCGACCTGCAAGAAAGGATTACCTCTACAAAGAAAGGCTCCATAACCTCAATGCAGGCCATATATGTCCCGGCAGACGACTTTACAGACCCGGCACCTGTGGCCACCTTCCCGCACCTGGATTCCACTATATGGCTATCCAGGCAGATTGCAGAATTGGGTATATATCCAGCCGTTGACCCACTGCGTTCCACTTCCAGAATACTTGACCCGAAGGTAGTAGGGGAAGAGCATTACCAGGTGGCCAGGGAGGTGCAGAGGATCCTTCAGAGGTACAAAGAGCTTCAGGACTTTATAGCCATTTTGGGTATGGAGGAACTCTCTGAGGAAGATAAGGTTCTAGTGGCTAGGGCACGCCGTATACAGAAATTCCTCTCCCAACCCTTCTTCGTGGCAGAACAGTTCACCGGCTCTAAGGGTAAGTATGTCCCGCTCCAGGAGACTATTAAGAGCTTTAAAGAGGTAGTAGAAGGGAAATATGACCACCTGCCCGAGCAGGCCTTCTATATGGTGGGTGGAATTGAAGACGTAGTGGAGAAAGCCAAAAAGGTTAGCTAAGATTGACCATGTCAGCTAAGACATTCAAACTAGAGGTACTTACCCCACTAAGACCTGTTTATCGCGGGGAGGTTACCAGTATAGTAGCGGAAGGGATTGAGGGGTCCTTGGGCGTCCTCCACGGTCATTGCCCCCTGTTTACCTGCCTGAAAAAGGGACTTCTAAAAGTAGAGGAGCCTGGAGAGAAAGTCTTCTACCTTACCATAGATGGGGGCTTTATGGAGGTCAAGCAGAATCGGGCAGTGGTTCTAACCGAGTCTGCCAGTAAAAAGGAAGAAGCAACCGCTCAGTAGTTTTATTCAATAAGAAGCCCCCTGACCTTCCTTCTATTAAGCAATTCAGCTAAAGACCCTTCATCGCCTCTGAGCTTGCTTTGATGGTGGCCTCTATGTCCTCTCCCCCATGGGCTGTGGAGACGAAGGCGGCCTCAAACTGGCTTGGGGCGAGGTAAACACCCCTTTCTAGCATACCCCTGAAGTAAGCGGCGTAATGTTGGGTATCGGAGGTCTTAGCTGAATCCCAGTCTGTGACCCTATTCTCCGTAAAGAAGATACAGAGCATAGAGCCTACACGGGTATGGAAGGTCTTTACGCCACTGTCTCTTGCCGCCCTCTCAAGCCCTTCAGCCAGGTTCCTGGAGCTCTCCTCCAGTCTTTCATAAAGGGACGCCTCCTTAAGGGCCTCCAGTGTGGCAACCCCCGCCGCCATGGCCACCGGGTTACCCGATAGGGTACCTGCCTGATACACGGCACCCAGGGGGGCGATTTTGTCCATTATGTCTGCCCTCCCTCCATAGGCCCCGACGGGGAGCCCTCCACCGATAATCTTGCCCAGGGTAGTGAGGTCTGGACGTATCCCGTAGAGTCCCTGCGCCCCTCCAGGTGAGACCCTGAAGCCGCTCATGACCTCGTCAAATATCAGCACTATACCATTGGCCCTCGTGAGCTTCCACAGCCCCTCCAGATAACCTGGCACGGGTGGGACTACACCCATGTTGCCGGCCACCGGCTCCAGGATTATACAGGCTATCTCCCTCCCCCTCTCCTTGCACAGGGCCTCAACGGCCTGGAGGCTGTTGTAGGGGAGGACGACTGTGGTACTCGCATATCCCTGGGGGATTCCTGGGCTTGTAGGTATCCCCAGGGTAGCCGCTCCGGAGCCGGCCTTTATAAGGAGGCCGTCCACATGGCCATGGTAACATCCCTCAAACTTTACGACCAGTTCCCGTCCCGTGAAGGCCCTGGCCACCCGGATGGCGCTCATGGTGGCCTCGGTGCCGGAGTTCACGAACCTTACCTTTTCAATAGAGGGTACCGCCTCTTTGATAAGTTTGGCAAGTTTGGTCTCTAGTACAGTAGGGGCGCCAAAACTAGTGCCTTTTGATGCAGTAGACCTTATCTTTTTTATCACATCTGGATGGGCATGCCCCAGGATTAGCGGCCCCCAGGAGCATACGTAGTCTATGTAACTATTCCCATCTATATCCGTAACGTGGCAACCCGAACCTGATTTGAAGAATATAGGGGTGCCCCCCCACCGGACCAAAGGCCCTTACCGGGCTATTGACCCCTCCAGGTATGTGTTTCTGGGCCTCTTTAAAGGCCTTTTCTGACTTCCGGGTGTTGAGTTTGTTTGTAGTTGTTTCCAAACCGGATTCTCCGCAGGCAAGTGGGAAGGCTACTCCCAATAAAAGATTTTGTATTTTATAAAATCGGATAGGTTTGTCAAGGGCAAAAGGGGGCGTTATGTGGAGTATATAGACATGGGTAACACTTTCGCAGGGGCGACCCGGCGGGTCGCCCCTACCAGGGATGTAAGGGGGCTCAGCCGTTCGGCTGAGCCCTTCGGCAGGTAGGGGCACGTTGCAACGTGCCCCTACAGGGCCGAACTGCTCATCCGCCTCAGGTGGAGAAGGAATGGCAGGTGTGTAGAGTTTTGCAGAGGTCTCTGTTACCTTTCGCAAGGAAATCTTATGAGCACCGTGGTACCCCTTCCAGGGGCACCCTCTATACCCAGGGTACCCCCCCATCGCGATGCGATAAAACTACTCCAGAAGAGTCCTATGCCCGTTCCTCCGGTGTTGGTAAAGGGCCTGCAGAGTTTCTCCCTTATTTCTTCCGGAATTCCAGGGCCTGTATCACTTATTTTTATTACTACAAAATCCTTTTCCATGGAAGTAGATATGGTAATATCCCCTTCCCCCTTTGAGGCGTAACCTGCGTTAATAAGTATATTTACGAGTGCCCCATGCACTTCAATGGGATCAACCTTAATTTTCTTGCAGTCTCCCAGGTGCGTGTCTATCTTCACGGCCCTTGAATCAGCCCCTTCAAAGACGTAACGCAGTGAGGAGACTGCGTTCGTTACAAGGGAATTAACGTCCAATGACTGCGAGGTGCCTTCTACGGACTTGAGTTTGACATAGTCCTTCAACTTATCCATAATAGCTACGCTGTCTTTCAAGGTCGTTTTGGTGGCCTCAAATGCCTTTTTTCTTTCCGGTTGGCTGACAGTCCCACCCTCAAGCAATTGTACATTCCCTGAGATTATTGCAAGAAAGTTCTTCAGTTCATGGCTCAGGCTGAAGACCAACATCTCTTTTTCCAGTTCAGCCCGGTACCTCTGTTGCTCCAGCATACGGAAGGTCTCCAGCCTCCTCAGCGAGGCCATCAGAATCTCAGGTTCTATGGGTTTTTCTACATAGCCAAATACCCCTGCCCTCAGCGCTTTTATTGCGAGTTCCACATCTCCGCAACTGGTTATAAAGATTATGCCCACCGCTTTTTGTCCCTTAGCATACGCCCCCACATCATCACAAGTCATACCACATCCCAGAGGGTTTAATTTTCCTATAACCTCAAGCCCATCCATATCGGGAAGGCAATAATCTACAAATACTATACTTGGGGAAGTCTTTTGAAACTTATCTATCCCCTCTTTTCCCGTAAGGGCATAGTCCACCATATAGTACTTCTCAAGCAAGGCAGAAATACCCTTGCATACAAACCTGTCATCATCAATAACAAGTATGTTTTTTTTCACCTGCCAGATTCCCAAAAACCAGCTACACTGTCACCCTTCAATTGCCATCCCGCACCGTAGTTTCACAATTGAAACAATATATATATTTTAGGAATACATTATCAAGCATTATGTCTCATTTTTCAACTATAATACACAGGAGATTGCCATGAACGTTACCAGATTGTATATTTGGTTGCATGAGGATAACTGAAAAGATTTATGCCTTCTTGAGACGGGACAAGTGGACACTGCAGAAATTCGCTAAAGAGACAGGTATCTCCAGGACAAAATTGTGGCGGGTACACACCGAGCAGGGTTCCTTTAGCGATACGGAGATATTAAGGCTCAGTACGGCATTTAAGGTAACTAGTGATTACCTCCTTAAGGCAAACTACTTCCCTCCCTGCCCGGAAGACAGGTTAAGCAAGGTCTTCCGTAAGGTCTCTCTTAAACAGGCCGAGGGAATAGTAGAGGTGTCTGACATCTTACCTGTAGCTGGTCATGTCTCTGCCGGCGAGACGGATGTGGTCTACGGGGATGCTGGTTATCCGTCAGGATACGGCA
>JASEHG010000080.1 GCA_030018855.1 Candidatus Brocadiaceae bacterium | reverse complement strand
CCCCTCTTTTAAGAGGGGGCAGGGGGTGTGTTAGAGGGGACATTAAACTTAATCACCCTCCCCCTTCCCCCTCCCCTCAAGGGAGGGGGAAACTAAAGCCCATACAAACTTTTTCAGAGGTCTCAATTCAAGTTTCAGTAGCCGCAACCGTTTCGGCTGAACTCATCCGCCTGAGACGGAAAGCCTTTAGGTTGCGTATTCTACTTGCGCAACTTACGCAGGCTAAAGCCTGCGACTACAGCCTGCGGCTACTGCCTATTGGGTTACCTCTTGCAAATAAATTTAATCCCTGTTAAACTAATCAGTTAAAAGGCTTTACTACGAGGAACCCTTGGAACGGACACATAGACGCCTGGCTGTACAAGAGAGAAACGACCCTCACCGTCCCCCTAAACGCCAGCCCCACACCAGCAAGGTGCAGGGACAGCGGTGCTACCGCATCGCAGTAATCCCAGGGGACGGGATAGGGCCTGAGGTAATCAGGGAGGGTCTGAAGGCCCTTGAGGCCGTCTCATTGAAAGACGGGTTTAAGTGCGAACGGGTCAATTATGACCTGGGCGGCGACCGCTATCTGAGGACAAAGGAGACCCTGCCAGATTCAGTACTGGAGGAGCTGAGGCATTGCGATGCCATATACATGGGTTCGGTAGGGCATCCAGACGTAGCCCCAGGGATACTAGAACGAGGGTTACTCCTCAAGATACGGTTTGAACTGGACCAGTACATAAACCTACGCCCAGTAAAGCTTTATCCTGGCGTAAACTGTATCTTAAAAGATAAAGGCCCTGAAGACATAGATTTTGTCGTAATCAGGGAGAACACCGAGGGGTTATACGTAGGCTCAGGGGGTTTCCTTAAAAAGGGGACGCCCCAGGAGGTGGCTATACAGGAGTCCGTGAATACCCGTGCAGGGGTGGAGCGGTGCATACGCTACGCCTTTGAGTTCACTAGAAAAAGGGGCAAAGAGAAGAAGCTCCTCTTTTGCGGGAAGACCAACGTACTTAACTATGCCCACGACTTATGGATGAGGGTATTTAATGAGGTAGCCAGGGAATATGCCGACGTTACCACTGATTATGCCCATGTAGATGCCACGTGCATGTGGATGGTCAAAAACCCTGAACGCTTTGACGTGATAGTGACGGACAACATGTTCGGGGACATAATCACAGACCTTGGGGCCATGCTCCAGGGGGGGTTAGGTATAGCCGCTGGAGGGAACATAAATCCTGCCGGGGTCTCCATGTTTGAACCTATCGGAGGTTCGGCCCCCAAATATGCAGGTAAAGGCGTGGCTAATCCACTGGCGGCCATCTGTGCCTGTGCCATGATGCTGGAACACCTGGGAGAGACCCAGGCGGCCGGTGCCGTGGAAGAGGCCGTCAAGAAGACCACCTCAGAGAGGCTAAAAGGTCTGGAGGCCGGCAAGATGGGCTATTCCACCCAGGAGGTGGGAGACATGGTAGCGGAGGCAGTTTGAGGTTTCAACCTTATGGAAGTAGCAAGTAGTTTGGACTCCAGCGTACTGGTACTGAATAAGTTCTTTATGGCCATGAACGTGGTCAGCGTAAGGAGGGCCTTTACGCTCCTCTACAAGAACTCTGCGGAGGTGGTGTTAGTAGATGAGGAGAAATTTGCCTCCTATACCATGGAGACCTGGAAAGACGTCTCCCTGCTCAAGACAGGGCTTGGTCTGCCTGAAGAAGACCACGATTGGATCAGGTCGGTCTCTCTGGAGATACCAGCACCCAGGATTATTCGCCACCTCTTTTATGACAAGGTCCCCCGATGGGGGATAAAATTCAACCGCAGGAATATCTTTGCCAGGGACGAGAACCGCTGTCAGTATTGCGGGTGCAGGTTCTCTACCTACGAACTCAGTCTTGACCATGTCACCCCCCGTTCCCGTGGAGGTAAAACTAGCTGGACTAACGTGGTCTGCGCCTGCACCGAATGCAATAAGCGCAAGGGAGGCCGTACTCCAGATGAGGCCGGTATTAAACTCATACGCAAGCCCTTTGTGCCAAAGCACAGTCCTATACTCACTCTCAAGCTAAACTCAGGAAAATACCGCTCCTGGAAACAGTTCCTTGACCACGCATACTGGTCAGTACCTCTTAAGTAGGGAGTAGGCAGATTGCCTACGGCCTTCCGAGGTGACTTTTCGGTTTGACACATGCAGCTTGAAGGACGCAGCTTAAGGCACCAGCCCCGTACCAATACGGCACAGGGCCAACCCGCCTCAGGCGGGCTACCAACCCAGATGGAAACCAGGGAACTTTACCTTTCTATCGCCAGCGGACGGAGAGGGGGGGCAGCCGCCTTTGTAACCCTGAACGCCCTGAGACCGGCCTCGTATCTCTACGGAGGCATCTTGTGGACAAGGGGTCTACTTTATCGCCATGGCCTACTCCCCACGGTAAGATTGCCCCTCCCTGTCATCAGTGTTGGCAATATTACTTTAGGGGGCACCGGTAAGACGCCCCTTATAGAGTTCCTGGCCAGGTTCTTGACCGAACGTGGGAAGAAGGTGGCTATCCTTAGCAGGGGCTATGCGGGCACTAACGGTACAAGCGATGAGTTTATGGAATTCCGAGAGAGGCTTCCACACGTACCTTTTCTACTGGGAAAGGACAGGTTGGCCAGCGCCAGGACGGCTATGGAGGAGTTCCACCCCCAATGCCTCCTCCTTGATGATGGATTCCAGCACCTGGGATTAGCTAGAGACCTGGATATCGTGGTCATTGATACCCTGTCACCCTTCGGAAGTGGCCACCTGCTCCCGGCAGGCACACTCAGGGAGCCTCTTTCCAGCCTCAAGCGGGCAGGGCTCTTCGTTCTGTCCAGAACCAACTTATGTCCCCCGGAGAGACTCCAGGATATAAAAGGACACCTCCTGCGTCTAAGCAGTTCAACCCCCATTATAGAGACGGTGCATCACCCGCTCTATCTAGAGGGCATGAACGGTAACCGTGTGGAGGTCTCGTACCTTAATGGGAAGAAGACCTTTGCCTTCTGCGGTCTGGGTAACCCCACCTCCTTTGAAAAGACCCTCCAGTCCCTGGGGGCTGACGTGGTGGGGTTTAAGAGCTTCTCAGACCATCACCACTATACTCCAGAGGAATGTAAGGAATTAGCGTCAGAGGCCACTGGGCGAGGGGCAGAGGCCATTGTTACTACTTGTAAGGATAGGGTAAAGCTCGTAGGAGTGTATAGCAATACGCCCCTACAAGACAATAATTGGCCCCTTTCCTTTTTTGCCCTAAGGATAGAGATGAGGATAACACGGGGACAGGAGGCACTCGCTTCCGCCTTGAGTAGGATATTGCCACTGTCTAGACTGTCGTGATACCCATGGGCTGGCAAACGGAACTTAAAGAGATATACAGGGAACTGGAGGAAGACCTCTCTAAACTTGCCCCTGAATGCAAGGCCCGCGGGCTGTGCTGTCACTTTGAGGACTTTGGCCACGTCCTTTTCGCCAGCAGTCTGGAGGCAGATTACCTCCGTAGAAAGGCAGGCCCACCCAAAGTACCTATCAAGAAAGAGGTCTGTCCTTACCTTGTGGATAACCTGTGTACGGCGAGGGAACACAGGACCCTGGGGTGCAGGGTGTTCTTCTGTCAGAAGGATTGGCTGAGTACCTCACAGGACTTATATGAGACATACTACCGCAGGATTAAGCAACTGGCCAGGAAATACCCCTTAGAGTGGCGTTATGCCCCCCTGGTGGAACTCCTGAGGGAGGGGGATATTGAAGAGCGGGCTAATCCCTCTGAAAAACCCTACTCCACATGTCATTCTGAGGGAGCAAAGTCCGCCTGAGGCGGAAAGAATCTCAGCTAAGTAACGAGATTCTTCGCTTCGCTCAGAATGACAAATAGTTGTGTAGACTTTTGCAGAGGTCTCAACAGGATAGTAGTGCAAGACCAAGAGGCGGGCCGTTAAGGCGAGAGGGAGGGATGGAGGAAATAGAAAGGGAACTCCGTGAGGGCATAGAGGTGGCTCAGGCCATGCTCCTTGAAAGTACGGAGACCATCAAAAAGACAGCCCAGGCGCTCATACAGTGCCTCAGAAAAGGCCATACCATCTATCTAATGGGTAACGGAGGGAGTGCCGCCGAGGCCCAACATTTTGCAGGGGAGTTGATAGGGAGGTTCAAAAAGGATAGGTCCGCCCTGCCTGCCCTGGCATTGACCTCCAATACCTCAATACTCACAGCCCTGGCCAATGATTATGGGTTTGACTCCTGCTTTGAAAGGCAGGTAGACGCCTTTGTGAAGGCGGGGGATGCGGTAATTGGCCTCTCTACCAGTGGGAATTCCCCGTCCGTACTAAAGGCCCTACAGTTGGCCAGAAAGAAAGGCGCCACTACCATCGGCCTCACTGGGCAATCGGGTGGCAAGATGAAGGACCTGGTAGACATCTGCTTACGGGTCCCCTCAGATAGTACGCCAAGGATACAGGAGTGCCACCTAGCAGTAAGTCACGTTTTGTGCTACCTTATTGAGAAAGAACTCTTTGGTTAAAAGGTACTTCAATGACAAGGGCAATCTTTCTAGACAGAGACGGCACGATAATCCACGGCATCCCCTACCTCTCCTCCCCTGAGGAACTGGTATTACTACCCAATTCTGCCAGGGCTATAAAGCTCTTTAGAGAAATGGGATTCCGTGTCATTATCGCCACCAATCAATCAGGCGTGGCCAGGGGATGCTTCACTGAAGACAGACTTAGGGAGATACACGATAGGCTCCTGGACTTGCTCTCCCAGGAAGGGGCCAGCATAGACGCCATCTACTACTGTCCCCATCTCCCTGAAGGCACAGTGGCAGAATACAGTATGGAATGCCAGTGCAGGAAACCTAAGACCGGGATGCTCCTCAGGGCCGCAAGGGAGCATGGTATAAACTTGAAGAGTTCCATTATGATTGGGGATACACCTGGAGACATCTTAGCTGGTAATGCCGTCGGGTGTAAGACAGTGCTGGTGAAGAACCATGAGGAGGAGATAGATATGCCAGTGGAGGCAGACCTTGTCGTCAGGGATATATGGAGGGCCGCCCAGATACTCTGCTCAAGAGCTGGGCAGGGTGTAAGACCTGTCTTATGAGGGTATTCTTTTTCTATCCCAACATCAACTCCCAGGTGGGCTTTAACTTCGGCCTGGCCTTCGTCTCCGGCATGCTCAGGGCTCACGGGCACACCACAAGACTCCTCAACCTCAACGAGAAGCTGGATAGTCTCCCCACGGAAGAAGAAATCAGGGCCTTCATTGAGGATTTTAACCCAGGACTGGTAGGCATATCGGCAGTTACCCCACAGTATCGCTCTGCCCTGAAGATAGCCAGGCTTATCAAGAGTTTCTCTAAGACCCCCATAGTCCTGGGAGGCGTCCATGCCACCCTCGTCCCGGAAGAGGTGCTCAAGGAGGATTGTTTTGATTATGCCTGTGTGGGAGAGGGAGAGGAGGCGGTACTGGAACTGGCAGACAGATTAGAAAAGGGACAGGATACCACCACGATTGCCAATGTTTGGGCTAAAAAGGCAGGCAGGATAACCCCCAACAAAGTCCGCCCCTTTGTAGACCTTGCCAGACTGCCCCGGAAGGATTATCCACTCTTTAACATGCAGAAACTCATTGACACGGAGGACGGCTGGGCCAGGCTCATGACCTCCAGGGGATGCCCCTTCCGCTGTACCTATTGCTTCAACCACAGGATAGTAGACCGCTACAGACTAGAGACGGCTAGTTCCACGCCTGCCTCAGGCGGAGTGGGCTACGTACGCCAGCACCCACTGGAGGAGGTCTTCGGGGAGATAGAGTACCTCCAGGGCAACTATCAGAGGATAAAGATGTTCATCTTTGATGACGACGTCTTTACCCTGGACAAGGCATATCTGAGGGAGTTCTGTAAGCAGTACCGAGGCGTAACGCAACTCCCATTCGTAGTAAATGCCCACGTGAGGGCCTTTGATGAGGAGCGGGTCAGGATGCTCAAAGAGGCCGGCTGTGCCATAGTAAAGTTTGGTCTGGAGAGCGGGAGTGAGCGGATAAGGCGAGACATCCTCCACCGCCCCATGACCAATGAGGAGATTGAGAAGGCCTTCCTCCTCGCCCACAGGTATGGTCTCCACACCTCTGCATTCATTATGATTGGGCTGCCCTATGAGGGGGAGAAGGAGGTAATGGAGACGGTGGAGCTCCTGGCCAGGATCAGACCGGGGCGCTTCCGCTGGTCCATCTTCTACCCCTTCCCTAAGACCGAGGCCTACGAGATGAGCCTGAAAGGAGGCTATATTGATTTTGATAAGATGCAGGCCCTGGAGAACTTCACTGAGGCCTCCTGCCTGAATTTCGGCCCCAAGCATAACCTCCTTATCTCCAAGCTACAGCGCACCTTCCCCTGGTTCGTCAACAGGTATTCCTCCAACTCAGTAGCCAGCTTCTACACTGCCCTGACAAAGACCGTAGAAGATATGCCGTCAGAGGCCTGGCAGTACTTCGGGGAGAGAGTGCCCAGCATGGACAAGGAACTCTCCGTCCTCTTGAAAAAGGCCCATTGTGAACACTACGCCTTTCGTTACAATTCTTTTACCGCCGTAAGGTCAGATTGGGAGGGATAATTATGTAGCCGCTCCGCCTGAGGCGGATAGCCTGCGTAAGTAGAATACGCAATCTAAAGGTTGCGGCTACTATACTGAGTCAGATTGTGAGGGGTAACGAGGTAGCCGCAGGCTTTAGCCTGCGAGAAATGACGCAACCTAAAGGTTGCGGCTACTCCACTGAGTCGGATTGGGAGGGATAATGATGGTAGTACCGCACGGCACCAAGATAAATTCCATACTCATAACCGCCCCTAGCTGGGTGGGTGACGCAGTCATGGCCACCCCTGCCTTCAGGTGCGTCAGGGAAAACTTCCCAGAGGCTAAGATATCTCTTCTCCTCAGGCCCTTCGTAAAAGGGGTGCTGGAGGGGGCACCCTGGTTTGACGAGTGGATTGAATTTGACCAGAAGGAGAAACACAAACAACCCGGAAAATACCTGGCCCTTATCAGGAAGCTCAGGAAGGAACAATTTGACCTCGGCATCATCCTGCCTAACTCCCTCAGCTCCGCCCTGGTAGCCTGGCTTGCCGGGATAAAACACAGGGTGGGCTACAACAGAGACGCCCGTTCCTGGCTCCTTACCAGTGGGGTAGAGAGGTTTAAGGAGAAGGGGAAATTTCAGCCCACCTACATGACCGATTATTATCTGAGGCTCTGCGCCAGTGCGGGCTGTGAAATACGCTCCAGGGAGTTGGAACTCTTCACCTCCAGGGAGAACCTGGAGAAGGTTGATAAACTCTTCTCCAGATACAGGGTCTCCAGGAACAAACCAATATTCCTGATAAACCCCGGGGCCTCCTTCGGCTCCTCCAAGGGCTGGACCGTGGAGGGTTTCGCCAGGACCGCAGAACTTCTGCACAAGGAACTTGACTGCCACGTACTCCTGGCCACCGCCCCGGAGGAAAGGGGTATAGCTACACAGATAGAAAAGGCCGCCGGGGGAGAGATTTTAAACCTTACCCCCGAGCATATTACCCTTGACCTCCTCAAGGCCCTGATAAAGAAGGCCTCCATGCTCATCACCGTAGACTCAGGTCCAAGGCACATCGCCGTCGCCTTTAGGAAACCAGTAGTAGTCCTCATGGGTCCCACAGACCCCCGCTATACCCAGACCAGCCAGGAGATTGGCAGGGTCATAAGAGAGAGGGTGGACTGCGCCCCCTGCCACCTCAAGGAGTGTCCAAAAGACCACCGCTGTATGGAGTGGATAAAACCGGAGAAGGTGGTAGAGGCGTGTAAGGAGTTGATGGCGAAGGTGGCTATCGCAAGATAAGAACCGATGTAGTGGCCGAGTCGTGCCATAGGCAGATCCGCCTCAGGCGGACTGCCACTACGTATTTGTTTTTTATTTAGCCAAAAGTAGGGTGCGTTTTAACGCACCGTTTTTTTAAATGCCTAATTATTGCCGTGCATATATTGATTGAAGGTGGGACTTAGTTCTTTACGGTAGTTACACATAATGGGACTTCTGAAAAACTCCACTCACTTGTCATTCCTTCTCCGCCTCAGGCGGATCAGGACGGAGTCCGAGGGAGCGAAGCGACCGAAGAATCCCTTGAAAGACCAGATTCTTCGTTTCGCTTAGAATGATGGACAACGATGGTGCGTTGCCACGCACCCTACACACTATTTTTATGGAGTCCAGTCTGCCTGAGGCAATCCCCAACCCCGCTATTAAGAGGGGTCGGGGGTGTGTTAAAAGCCCATTGACACAGTCAATGGACTCCAAAGCAAAAGATGTAGAGGCAGGGCTTTAGTCCGCCTGAGGCGGATCCTGAAGTACACACCCCTTTATCCCCTCTTTCTAGAGGGGATAGGGACAGACCTAAAGGTCTATCCCTACACAGGAGGACAGCAATCCATGCCCAGGCAC
>JASEHG010000007.1 GCA_030018855.1 Candidatus Brocadiaceae bacterium | reverse complement strand
TGTCACCCTGAGCGTAGCGAAGGGGCTAGTTTTAAATATAGATTCTTCGCTTCGCTCAGAATGACATTAATGGTGGGAAAAGATTCTTGTGCTATGTTAAATGAGCAACTGGTATAGATTCTGTCCGTTCAGGAGGCTGTTTGCCTTCGGCGATTTCTTCAACTCTTTGCAATATTGTCGAATGGTAGTACCTATAACCACACCTCTCACATATACCTACAGGTACATCTTCAAGCATAACGAACCCTGTTTTGTGTTTGAAGACTTCCTTTTTTACCAATTGTTCCTTAACGGTGCCCTCACAATATTCGCATCTATAGCCATACATCTTCTTTCACCTCTTGTTAGGTAATCTTGTAAACTGTTATAATTAAAAAAATTCCTGTTTCCTTAAATCTGCCTACCACTCCTATGGGTGTAATCTGGCTAGCACCTATGCCTTTTACCACATACTTAATGCCACGAGGGTCGCCTTTCTCTCTCTTTATAACTTTGCCGTTTAATATAGCACTCTCCACATCAAGAATTCCAAGCCCGTCCTCTGCCATTTCTTCAGCCGCATGATATGTCATGTCATAATTTCCATATCTGATTGCATTGCGTATCTTATCAATTATTCGCCGAGACATGTCCTTACGCCATGACTAAAAGGATACACCTAGTACCTTGATGATGCAAGGGCTTTCTAGGGCGTTTAGTGGAAGGCATGTGAGGGACAGCTAAGGCTCTAACAACTCACGTCTGGACTAGAAAATGCTCCATCAACTCATGCCCCTTCTTCAGATGAAGCCCCGTCTTTTCGGCATTGGCCTCGGTTATGGCAAGGCCTGAAGGGGGGACTAATCCAGTACCGCACATGGCGAAGGGGACAGGTTCTGAGGAGTGGGTGCGTCTTTGTGTTACGGTGTAGTGGTCACAAAGGTATAGTAACCTGTATTCCCCCTGGCTTTTCATGTCTTCCAACAGTGGGCCTACAATGAAGGCGTCTATGTTCTCAATGGCCTTAATCTTTTCCTGGACGTTACCCATGTGGGCCGCCTCGTCAGGGGCCTCCACGTGCACCAGGACCATGTCATGGTCTTTTAGTGCCTCTACTGCGTAACGACCCTTAGCGGCATAATCTGTATCAATATAACCGGTGGCCCCAGGCACCTCTATAACTTCCCAGTCCAGGAGACGGGCAATCCCCTTAATGAGGTCCACGGCGCTTATGGCCGCACCTGAAGTCACCCCGTATTTCTCACTGAATGTAGGCATATTGGGCCTCTGTCCCTGACCCCAGAGCCATATCATATTGGCAGGTCTCTTCTTTTCACCCAGCCTTTTAAGGTTGATGCCGTGCTCCCTGAGGAGCGGGTAGGACTTCTCCATCAACTCTATCAGCACCTGACTGCCCTTGCCACTGGGTAAGTTCTTACTTACGGGCTGACCTACTACGTCATGGGGGGGCATACATCTAACCTCCATCTTGACGGACCCCTTGTAGAGCATAATGTTTCTGTAACTCTTTCCCACAAAGAAGCGGGTGGTAGCACCGTCTGGTAGATGGACACAATCGGCAAAGAGGCGGTCATTAAGGTAGTCCAGGAGGGAGGCCGACTCCTCGGTAGAGACGTGACCTGCGCTAAAGTCCTCAAGGACGCTATCTCTCACCGTTACCAGATTACAGCGGAAGACCCAGTCCTCCGGGCCAAGTTCTATCCCCAGGTTGGCCGCCTCCAGGGGTGCCCGCCCGGGGTAGTATCTTTTAGGCTCGTATCCCAGGAGACACATGGTGGTCACGTCGCTACCAGGGGTAAACCCTTTTGGGACTGTCTGGGCAACCCCAAGTAACCCCGAGCGTGCCACCTCATCTGCATGAGGTGTACGTGCCGCCTCCAGGGGGGTCTTGTTTCCCAGTTCGGGCTGGGGATAATCCGCCATCCCATCGGCAATGACAATAGCGTATTTCATTTTCCTCTAATTGTCATTCTGATCCGCCTAAGGCGGAGAAGAAGCTCCCGAACGTGGCAAGACCCTTCGCTACGCTCAGGGTGACAATTTTATGCTCAGGGTGACAATTTAAAGTTAATATTTATACTATGACACCCATTTTCATCCAGACGTACTCAGTTGTCAACATCCAAAGGTCTTGCCCCCGCTTACAAAGGCACGGGGCTTGACTTAATACCCTGCATGTGCTACAAACCGCCTGAGGGTGGCAGGCCCCATACCCATAGATATGGGGCTTGTAAATATCTGCATCATGGCCAATAATTCCCAGACAATCCCTGCCAGAAGGGTGGTGAGATGAGGAGTATTGCCCTAGCCAACCAGAAGGGTGGGGTAGCCAAGACCACCACCACTGTTAACCTGGGCGCATGTCTGGCAGAGTTGGGGAAGAGGGTGCTACTAATAGACCTTGACCCCCAGGCCAATCTAACCAGTTGGATGGGGATAGAACAGAAAGGTCTTGAAAAATCCATATACAACGTACTCCTTGGTGAGACAAAGATAGAAGAGGTGCTGAAGGACTCAAAGGTGAAAGGGTTGTGGCTGGCGCCTTCTACCGTAGAGCTGGCAGGGGCAGAGAGGGCGCTGGCTAACGAGGTGGGCAGGGAGATTATCCTGAAGCAGAAACTTAGCCACCTGGTGGGGAGTTACGACTACATCTTCCTGGATTGCCCCCCTTCTCTGGGACTCATTACGGTTAATGCCTTGACTGCCGCCAGGGAGGTGTTTATCCCCGTAGAGACGAAGATACTGGCCCTCAACGGGTTGGTTACGCTGGTAAGTACCATAAATCTGGTAAAAGAGAGACTGAACCCCCTGCTGGAGGTCACGGGGATAATCCCCTGCATGTACGACGGCAGGACCAACCTGAGCCGGGAGGTGGTGGAACAACTCAGGGCCCGCTTCGGTCCCAAGGTCTTCAATACCGCTATCAGGGAGAACATCCGCCTGGCGGAGTGTCCTATCTCAGGCCTGCCCATACATCTTTACGCCCCCGGAAGCCCTGGGGCACAGGACTATATGAATCTGGCAAAGGAGGTCATTCAAACGGAGATAGAGACCCATGCGGATAGTAGACCTCAGGAGTGATACGGTAACTAAACCCACCCCAAGGATGCTGGAGGCCATGACGAGGGCAGAGGTGGGAGACGATGGCCTGGGTGAAGACCCCACGGTGAACCGTCTGGAAGAGATGGCCGCAGAGAGGCTGGGTAAAGAGGCAGGCCTCTTCTGCGCCAGTGGTACCATGGCTAACCTGATTGCCGTGATGACCCATACCAGGCCCGGGGATGGGGTTATATGCGACGAGAATGCCCATATCCACAAGCTCACCATGGGCGGTACGAGTGCCATAGCAGGCGTCTTGCTGTATACGTTGAAGGCAGACCCCCTGGGGAGGCTGAGTCTCCAGGAGATAGAGGACACCATAAACCTTGACCCCCGCTATCCAAGGTCAAGGCTATTAGTAGTGGAGAACACTAATAACCTGGCAGGGGGTACCGTCCTTAGCCCCGAAGAGACCAGTGCCCTGGCCGCCCTGGTCAGGCGCTACGGTCTCATGTTCCACCTGGACGGGGCACGCATCTTTAATTCTGCCATTGCCCAGGGCATTGAACCTAAGAGACTTACTAAGGATTGCGATACGGTGATGTTCTGTCTCTCTAAAGGCCTGGGCTGTCCTGTAGGCTCGGTGCTCGCCGGCCCCAAAAATTTTATAAAAGAGGCCCGACGGTTCAGAAAGATGCTGGGGGGCGTCATGCGTCAGACAGGGGTGGTAGCCGCCTGCGGTATAGTGGCCCTGGAGGAGATGGTAGATAGGCTAGGGGAAGACCACCAGAAGGCCAGACGCCTGGCAGAGGGGCTGGGCAGAATACGACCGGGAATCGTTCATCTTGAGACGGTCCAGACCAACATCGTCTGCCTCAAATTCTCTGGCCCAAATATGAGTTGCAGGGAACTGGTAGGTAAACTGGCAAAGAAGGGCGTGCTGGCCATCCATCTCCAGGGCAACCAGGGCAGGATGGTTACCCATAAGGACGTCACCCTGGAGGACATAGACCACGCCCTGGGGGTGATAGAAGGGGTTTTAAAGGGTAAACGGTAGGTTAGTAGGGGCGGGGTAACCCCGCCCCTGCTGCTATCTTTTGTAGTTCCAATCCTGCTGGAGGTACTTCTTTTGTCTCAATTCCCGTGTCAGGACGGTCTCGGCTTCAGTAAGATTACCTTCCATCAATCTTACCCCAGCTATCTTTTCCATCCCTGTTATTATGGCCTCCACCAGGTGGCCCCCCTCTGCAGGCTCAGGAAGGTGGAGGTATCCTTGAAAGAGGGTAACCCTTTGGAAACGTCTGGCTGAGTAACCAGCCACTTTTGTTGGTCCGCCTGAGGCGGATGTCTCCTGCCCCTGAAGTATCACATCGTAGGGAAAGAGATTGGAGGTGCAGAAGGGGGTAGCACTTCCGAACTCAAATTCCCTCCCCCTTGATGGGGGAGGGAAGGGTGGAGGTGAATCCCCCTCCCCCTTCCCCCTCCCACCAGGGGAGGGGGAAGTATAGGAAAGTGGCCCTGCCACTTCCGCCCAGGGCCTTGCATCCATACCCAGTGCCTTCAAGGTCTCCATCACTGCCTGGCCCAACAAGTGGTAACCCTGCCTCACGTCTGCACGCATCCTAAGCACAAGGGAAAAGCTGGGCTGGTCATTGTGGAGGACGGCTGTACCTCCTGTAGGACGGCGGACTACCGTAGGGGCACGTTGCAACGTGCCCCTACAGGCCAATGAATTTAAGACCTCCGCGGACTTCTGAAAATAGCCGATGGAAATAGAGGGGGAACTCCAATAGTAGACCCTGAAGGTGGGCGTTGTGTCAGCCGTCAGGGCCAGGGCCTCGTCCAGGGCCATATTGGTGAAGGCGTCTCCCGGAGGGCACAGCAACAACCTCAACCCCTGCCGGGCTGAGAGCAAGGGACCTAAACCCATTCCCCCTACCACAGGCATTGAGGCCAGCAAAAATCGGTCTGTTTGCACCACTTTGTCTAACCAAAAAAACTGTAGCTAATGACCAGGGGTACTGCCTACTGCTTGCGCAGGCTAAAGCCTGCGGCTACTCGCTGTCTACTGGAAAGCTCCATCTCAGGTCAGGTTGTTTGGCGGCCTTGACCTCGTCCAACCTCCTTACGGGCGTATTATAAGGTGCACCCTTGACCATCTTAGGGCTTATCTCTATCTCTCTGGCAATCTTTATCATTACCTCTGCAAAGTCCTCCAGGGTCTGCTTGCCCTCTGTCTCCGTAGGCTCTATCATTAAAGCTTCTTCTACTATAAGAGGAAAATAGATGGTAGGGGCATAGAAACCGTAGTCCAGGAGTCGCTTGGCTATGTCCAGGGTGGTTACCCCCTGTTTTTTTTGCCGTCTTCCTGAAAGGACAAACTCGTGCATACAGCCCGCCGTATAAGGCAGGTCATAATGACCTGAGAGCCTCTGCCTCAAGAAGTTGGCATTTAAGACGGCCGCCTCGCTGACCTTCAAGAGCCCCTTCCTACCCAGGGAAAGGATATAGGCATAGGCCTTTATTATCACCCCAATATGTCCATAGAAGGCCTTAATCCTGCCTACTGAATCGGGATAATCGTAATCCCAGACGTATTGTAGGGGCGACCGGCCGGTCGCCCCTACCGCCTTTATCCTGGGGACAGGGAGGAAGGGTCTAAGGGCTTTAGATACCCCCAGTGGCCCCGACCCTGGCCCACCACCCCCATGGGGGGCAGTAAAGGTCTTGTGCAGGTTCAGGTGGAGGAGGTCAACCCCCATGTCACCTGGCCTGACCCTCCCTAACATGGCGTTCATATTGGCCCCGTCACAATACACCAGGCCCCCTGCCTCGTGGAGGATATTGCAGATGTCAATAATGTCCTTCTCAAAGAGACCCAGAGTATTCGGATTGGTAATCATCATGGCGGCTACTTCTGGTGACATGGCCTTCCTGAGGGCCTCCAGGTCCACCAGTCCGTTACCATTAGACTTTACCTCCACCACCTCAAACCCGCAGAGGGCGGCGGAGGCCGGATTGGTCCCATGGGCAGAGTCCGGAATTATAATCTTCTTTCTACCCCCCTCGCCCCTCTTCTGGTGATACGTCCTGACTATCATCATCCCGAGGAGTTCCCCATGGGCCCCGGCCGCAGGCTGGAGAGAGAATTCTGGTAATCCGCATACCTCCTTTAGGAGTCCTGAGAAATGGTAAAGAAGCTCCAGCATCCCTTGTATCTGCTCAGGGGGCTGGTAGGGGTGGAGTCTGGACAAACCTTCTTGCCCGGCCACCTCCTCGTGTATCCTGGGGTTGTACTTCATGGTACAGGAACCAAGGGGATAGAAGTGGGTGTCCACGCTGTAGTTTAGTTGTGAGAGTCGGGTGAAGTGGCGGACTACGTCCAGTTCCGATACCTCCGGCAACCTGGCAGGGGTCTTCCTGCGGAACTGGGGTGGAAGCATCTTCTCCAGAGATTTCCTGGGGACGTCACACGGTGGCAGACTTATGCAACGGCGTCCGGGAGAGGACACCTCAAATATGAGTTTTTCCTGCATCTCAGGATTTCCTCGCCCTTTGGGCGCCCCTGCCCCGTACTTTACTGGCACGGGGTAGGCCCCTTGAAATCTCTTTCAGGCTATAGACCAGGGCATCTATCTGGTTACGGGTCTTATTCTCCGTTACACAGAAGAGCATAGAATCTTTTAGTTCCGGGTAGAACCTCCCTAATGGCAATCCTCCAATAATACCCCTCTTGTAGAGTCTATTGTTAAGGCTGTCAGGGGTAAGGCCCTTGGGGAGACGGATGACAAACTCATTGAAAAAGGGTCTCTTGCCAAAGGGGGTGGAGAACCCCTTGAGGGCACATATCTTATCCTTTGCATAATGACTCTTTTGTAGATTTAATTCCGCCAATTCCATGAGACCCTCCTTACCCAGGGCAGAGAGGTATATGGTGGCCCGCAAGGCCAGGAGGTTCTGGTTGGTGCAGATGTTGGAGGTGGCCCGCTGACGGCGGATGTGCTGTTCCCGGGCCTGGAGCGTAAGGACAAATGCCCTGCGTCCTTCTAAATCGGTAGTGGCACCCGCCAGTCTCCCTGGCATCTTCCTCATAAGCTCCTTTCTCACTGCAAAGAAACCCACATGAGGGCCACCATAAAAGGGGGGGTTACCCAATGGCTGGGCGTCCCCCACGGCAATATCTGCACCGTAGTCTCCAGGAGGGCTTAACAGTCCCAGAGAGATGGGATTGACACAGGCTATCAGCAGTGACCCCTTTTCATGGGCTATGGCTGAAATGGCCTCCGCCTCCTCCAGACAGCCAAAGAAGTTGGGTTGCTGAAGTATTACGGCCGACACCCCCTCGTCAATACGGTCTTTTAAGGCAGATACATCGGTTACCCCTTCACATGCCGGCACCTCCACAAGGGCAGCCTCTAGTGGTTTAAGATACGTGGCCAACACCGCCCTGTACTCCGGGTGTACTGTCCTTGAGACCATTACCTTATTCCTTTCGGTGTGCCTGATGGCCAGCAGGGCGGCCTCTGCAAGGGCCGTGGCCCCGTCATACATGGAGGCATTGGCCACGTCCAGACCCGTAAGTTCACATACAAGGGTTTGAAACTCGTAGAGTACCTGGAGCGTCCCCTGGCTTGCCTCAGGCTGATATGGGGTGTAACTGGTCAGGAATTCGCCCCTTGAGGCCAGACTCCCTACTACACTGGGTATAAAATGGTCATAGACGCCAGCCCCCAAGAAAGAATTATACTGGTTAAGGTGTTTGTTTTTTCCACCTAGCCCTTTGAAGAAATCTACCAGTTCGGCCTCCGATAAGGCCCCAGGTAGACGGGGCGTGGCCTTTCTCAGCCTCTCAGGGATTACCTCAAAGAGGGCCTCCACGGAAGGCACACCAATCTCCCTGAGCATCTCCTCTCTTTCCTGAGTCGTATGGGGTACGTAATCCATTAATGCCCCTCCTTTATGATAGAGGCATAGGCCTGGGCGTTCAGGAGCGTCTGGAGTTGGGTAAGGTCTTCCATTTTTAGGACGAACATCCAGCCCAGTCCATAGGGGTCTTTGTTAACCAGTTCAGGCTGACCTTCCAGCTCCTTGTTAACGCCGGTAATTGTCCCTGAGAGCGGGGCGTATATGTCAAAAGCGGCCTTCACAGATTCTATCACGGCGCAGGGGTCCTTGGCCTTTACCTTCTTACCCACCCGGGGAAGCTCTATAAAGACCACGTCCCTCAACTGTTCCTGGGCGTAAGAGGTAATACCCACCGTTACCTCTCCGTCCTTGACCCTCAACCATTCATGGGTTTCGGTATAATACAAATCCTGGGGGAATTCCATTTAACCTCCTCTTTTATAAAAAGGGAGACTTGCAATCCTGGCCTTAAGTTGCCTGCCTCTTATTTCCACAAGCAGGGGCACTGGTCCGCCTAAGGCGGATGCCCCTACCTCGGCATAATTACTCTCCACGTAACCCATGGCAATGGGTTTTTGGAGGGATGGGCTAAAAGTACCGCTGGTAACATACCCTATCTTGTTTGAATCTGCAAGGATTGGATGCCCCGTCCTGGGTATACCCCTCTCAAGGAGTTCAAGACCCACCAGCCTCCTCTTGACCCCTGAGGCCTTCTGGGACAGGAGGGTCTCTTTTCCTATGAAGTCCTCTTTATAGAACTTTACCGTCCAGGCAATACCGGCCTCCAGGGGGGTGGTGTTATCATCTATGTCGTTGCCATAAAGGAGGAGCCCAGCCTCAAGCCGCAGTGTATCCCTGGCGCCGAGACCTGCCGGCCTGAGTCCCAGGGGTTTGCCGGCAGACATGAAATTCTCCCACAGGACGGGGCACCTCTCATTTGGGGTATAGACCTCAAAGCCGTCCTCACCCGTGTAGCCTGTCCTGGAAACAATCATCCCCCCTTCCTCTACAAGAGCATGGTGAGAGAGGTTGGCAATGTCCTTGCCCAGGACGCCTTCCACCACGGACTGGGAGAGAGGCCCCTGGATGGCAATCATCCCTAACTCCTGACTGCGGTCTAGCACCCTGGCCCCTGGTAAAGAATTGCCCTGCATCCACTCATAGACCTTCTGTATATTAGAGGCGTTAACTACCATGAGAAACCTCTCCCTGTTGAAGCGATAAACAATTACATCGTCAATAATTCCTCCCTGGGGATTACATAAAGGGGTGTAAAGTATCTTTCTATCGGCAAGCCTCTCGGCATCGTTGGTAATGAGCCTCTGGAGGAGTCTGAGTGCGTCCCCTCCCTGCACCTCTATTTCCCCCATGTGGGAGAGGTCAAAGAGCCCTGCCTGGTTTCTTACTGCCAGGTGTTCCTCTATTATACCTGTGTACTCCAGGGGAAGCTCGTAGCCGTGAAATTCTATAAACCGTGCGCCAAGTCTTTGGTGTGCCTCGTACAGTGGGGTTTTTATAGTGTCCATGTTTTTCAGACTGTGTAGTGGAAAGGAGAGATATTTAGGTATTAAAAGAACAGCGAATGCACATCAAGTTGTTTTCATTGTAAGGGGATTCATTTCCCAATTAACAATACTTCCTCAGAATGATTGGTGCTTAAAACATATTTGTAGTTTTTACGCTTTAGTTCCTCTACCTTTGGTTTGTATTTCTTCAGTAAATTCATTAGCTCTGCAATAGATGGAACTCCGTCAGACCTGTAAGAGACAACCAAAATACTCTTTCTAAATTTCATGAATAATCTATCAAAGGCCGAATGAATCTGATTTTTATCAATCCAAATAGAACCATTCCCCTTTAGCCGTCTATGTTTTGTTCTATAATCTATCTTCTCATTCCAAGTGGAATAATTAACGAGTCCTTCCAGAAAATGATAAAAGCCCAAATAATCAACACCCACCCCCCTTTTGGAGATATAAGGAGTGTCAACATAAACAAGGTCAAAATTTCCTTCAATAGCAAAGACATCTAAGTTTAACGCCCTATTTTGTCGGCCATTACTGAAAACCGCCCTGTTTGCCTCATTTATAAATTTTCTAAAATGGACCCCAGAAGGTGTATCCCACGTAGCCTTGTTGCCAAAATTTCTCTCCACTTCGGAAAATCTTAGATAAAGATTTTTTCTATGGAAAAGATTAAAAGGCCTTTTGGCAATACATGCTTGAAAAAGGGCAAAATGGGCAAGGGCTTTTTTGTAAATGCCATTAAGTAATCCTATATTCGTTATGACTGTATCAATCCATTGGTTCTCTTCATCAGTAAAGTAAATATCTTTGAAAGTATTATAAACAAAGGTCGGATATTCAATTCCATTGTGCCTTGCAAGAAGGAGATCAACATCCTTTTCTGTAAGTCTAACTCTATCATTCTCAATCAGTGCTAAACCAATATGCCAATTAAATTTCAATATATCGTTATAGGTAACCTCTTTCCCTTTTTCCTTTAACATATAACCAACACATCCCGTGCCACCAAAGGCATCAAGGGCGGTGTCAAAAGCTAAATCCTTGATAGCATCCCAGATCCAATCTATTATCTTTAACTTGCTTCCTTGAAATCTGGTTGAGGGGAAGGTTGGGGCACTTTCTATAAGGGTCATCTGTCGCTTAGTAATAGTAGACATCTTTCTCCACATCTTATATCATTTGTTTAACTTCTTGTATTCTTTATACTCCTTAAGATTTTTGTATGGGGCTCCCTTGAGATCAACAGCCTTTGCCATGTCTTTTGTAAGATAATACATCCAGTAGTCATCAAAGACATCCTCACCGAGTTCCGTAAAAGGACCCTTTCCATTTATCAGTTCATCAATTTTGGTAACAGAGCCTATATTCTTTGTGTTGCCACTCCCTGGTCGGTCAAGGGCAATCCGATATTTCTCCTGAACAAAGAAGATGAAATCCCTGATAACGGATGTAATATTTTGCAGATTGTCCAATTTGTATATTTTTCTTTCATCCAAATTTTCATCCGCTCTAGAATAGATTACGCCCAGGACAAAATGCCCAATGTATTCACCATATGGAAAGGTTATGTTCTTTTTACTTTTTCTGTCCCGGAAATACCCGGTAAATGCCCCTAACGTCATACCGTTCACCCCTTTCCCATTCTTTCTATAAGTACTTTTTAGATCGACCGCAAATTTATTATTTTTACTGTCTATAAATGAAATATCAGGGTAAAAATTCTGCTCCTTACAAAGAACCATCTTGTAACCATTGTCTTGAGCAAACTGGCAAATCTTGGGAAAAAGGAGAAGTTCCATTATTTTTGAAACAACCTTGGTATCCACGGAAATTGTGTAAATATTCCTGGCAATGTCAATGAATCCTTTGACAACCCAATCGCCTTTCCCCGTAGAAATTGCGGCGTTAAATAGTTCAACATGTTTAAGGAGTTGATTTCTAAACTTCTCTTTTAGTTTCTGTCTTTCTTTCGAATTTTCCATATTTTCCTTCAATTCGGTCTTTGATAAGTTGGCAATAGTTATGGTCTATCTCTATCATGACACATTTTCTTCTAAGTCCATGGGCAACGAATCCAGTTGTACCAGAACCGGCAAATGGGTCAAGAACCAAATCTCCTTCACTGCTTCCAGCCAATATTGCATATTCCAAAACAATGGGTTGCTTTGTGGCAGGGTGCAGAAAAGAATTTTTCTCCGCCCAATACTCCCAGATATTTTTCATTTGAACCCCACCATTTAGTTCCTTCATGTCCCTATAATTAAATTTTGTCTTCCCACCTGTATTCTTTTTTGCCCATAGCATAGTCTCAGTAACAGCCCTAAAGCACGAACCCTTAAAATTAGGTGGGGCGTTCCTCTTGTGGAGAATAATATCGTTGAGTAGTTTAAAGCCTAAGTCCTGAAGAACAACATTTATTACCCCAATACTATGATAGGTTCCAGTAACCCAAATAGTAGAACCCTCTTTTAGAATACGCTGGGCTTCTTTGAGCCAGGTATAGTGAAATTCAAATTGATAGCTTAAGGATTTAGAATAGGCCCATTTAGCCTTTTGAGTATCAAAAGTGTCGGCGTGCCCATCAGTACGTTTTATAACCAAACCTGACTGATTTCCAAAGTAAGGAGGGTCTGCAAAAATCATATCAATACAACTATCTGGAATCTTCTTTAAAAGAAATAGAGCATTCCCCTGAAAAAGCTTTATCTTCTTTTCAGGGTTATAGTAAAATGGAACAAGTTTCCTCTGCACATATTCTCCGTGCTGTTCAGCACAAAGCAGACTTTCCATTTCAGTGAAAATGTCTTTCAATTTATACAATATTTATCCCCTTAACAAAACGTACCTTGCCACGAAGGCCGCCGAGACCAGGTGGAACAACCAGTGTACCTTTAGCCCCTGCCCGCTTACCGCCTTGAGGATTGAGTAAGATATAAAACCAAAGGCCAGCCCTTCGGTGATACTGACGCTAAAGGGTATGATGCTGATGGTAAGGAAGGCTGGTATGGCCTCAGTGGGGTCGTCCCAGCGTATCCTTGCAGTCCCACCTAGCATCATACTGCCCACTATTATGAGGGCGGGGGCGATGATGGGGTAGAGGTATCTATCCCCCTGGATTGGGTAACCGCCGCCCACTGTCTCTACGATGGGGAGAAAGAAGAGGGAGAGGAGGAGGAGAAAGGCAGTTACCATGTTAGCCAGGCCCGTGCGGCCCCCTGCCTGGATGCCTGCGGTGCTCTCTATGTAAGAAGAAACGGTAGAGGTACCCATCACAGCCCCTACCACCGTTGCCACTGCATCAGAAAAGAAGGCCCATTGTACCCTCGGGAGCTTTCCGTCCTTCATGAAGCCACCCTGCTCCCCTATCCCCACCAGGGTACCTATTGAATCAAACAAATCCAGGAAGAAGAGGACAAAGATTACCGTAAAAAACTCCTTGTGTTTAAACAGGCCGACCACGTCTACCTTGGCAAAGGTGGGAGCCAATGAGGCAGGCATGCTCACTATACCGTGATATTTGGTGATGCCCAGTGGTATACCCGCCATGGCCGTGGCAAAGATGCCAATCAGGATGGCCCCTTTTATCCTTAAGACTACTAAGACCCCTATGAGCACCGTACCAAAGAGGGTTAACCAGACCTCCGGGTACTTGGGGTTGCCCAGGGTAACCAGGGTCCCTGGAGAATCCACTATCACCCCACCATACTGAAAACCAATGAGGGCGATAAGGAGGCCGATACCCACTGCGATGGCATTCTTCAGGGAGTCCGGGATGATGCCTATGATAAGTTCCCTGAACTTCAGGCCCACTGCGGAGAGGATGACGAACAGACTCCCCGATATGACGGTGGCACCTAGGGCCACCTGCCAGGGATAGCCCATCCCCCCCATGGCCACAGGGCCGCACACTATAAAGGCGAAGTAAAAGTTGTGTCCCATGGCTGGGGCCTGGGCTATGGGATAGCGGGCCAGGAGGCCCATCAGCAGGGTCCCCACGGCACTGGCTATACAGGTGGCAGTGAGTACCGAGCCAAAGTCCATCCCACAGGTGGATAGTACCGCCGGCTGAACAAATATGATGTAGGACATACTAAGGAACGTGGTTACCCCGGCAATGACCTCCGTCAGCACGGTAGTATTGCTCTCCTTTAACGGAAAGAGTTTCTTGAGACATGACCCACCTGAGATACGGTGGGTTTTCAACTTCTCAGACGCTGGGGATGCCCCTACCACTTTTGCCCTCTGCATGGGGGCAAATTGTAACTTCTGGCCCTTACTTTGTAAACCCCGCACTCTGGAGCTTAGGGGCCAGGGGTCAGGGGTTAGGGGGCAGGGATGAAAATCTAAATTACAAAACTCAAACGTCAAGTCAATGTTAATCCGCCTCAGGCGGATCAAATGCCAAATGTTCTTGGCCTCTAGTAGGGGCAGGGTTACCCTGCCCCTACGGAATTTGGATCTTAGATTTCATTTGTCATCTGGACTTTGGCATTTTTCCTAATACTCTACAAAATCCCTAAACTGGACATTGACTTCCCTGGGGTGATGGTTACAATCTGGACATCCTATGGACAAATCTATGCAAGGAAGATACAGAACTCAACTGGCAGAAAAGATTAGAAAGAGGCAGGCGAAGGTAGGCGTATTGGGGTTGGGGTACATAGGGTTGCCCCTGGCCCTGGAGTTTGCTAAGAGGGGTTTCTCCGTCATCGGAATTGATATTGATGCAAATAGGGTCCGACAGATACAGGAAGGCAAGTCATACAGCCCGGATGTAAATGGAACAGAACTCAAGAGACAGGTAAGGTCTGGACGACTGAAGGCTACCGATGGGTTTGAACTCCTGGAGGGGTTAGATTGTATCAGCATCTCTGTACCCACCCCTCTAAGAGGAGAAGAGACTCCGGACATCTCGTGCATCATCCAGGCCGTAAGAGAGGTCCATAAAAGGAGAAAGAAGGGACAGCTTATTGCCTTGGAGAGTTCAACGTACCCCGGCACTACTGAAGAAGTAGTACTACCCATATTAAGCGAAGGGGGCTATAAGGTGGGTAGAGACTTTTTCCTGGCCTTTTCTCCCGAGAGGCTAGACCCGGGTAACGTCAAATACCATACCCATGAAATCCCCAGGGTTATCGGGGGAGTAACTACTGCCTGCGGGGAACTGGCGGGCCTGCTGTACAGGCAGATAGTGAAGGACGTTACGATAGTCTCCTCACCCAGGACGGCAGAGATGATAAAGCTCCTGGAGAATGCCTTCCGCAATGTAAACATAGCCTTTATAAACGAGTTAGCCCAGCTATGCTTTAGACTGGGTATAGATATATGGGAGGTAATAGAGGGGGCCAAGACCAAACCCTTTGGCTTCATGCCATTTTACCCTGGGCCTGGGGTGGGAGGGATGTGTATACCCGTAGCACCCCGTTACATACTGTGGAAGGCACACAAAGAGGGCATCAAGCTCCCCCTGCTTGAACGGTCGTGCAAGGTCAATTCAGACATGCCCCTTTATGTGGTTGAGCGGGTACGGAAACTCCTTGCGGAGGGGCAGAGGAGGGGCCGTGCCTTGAAGGGTTCTAAGATACTACTTTTAGGCATGGCTTATAAAAAGGACGTAGCTGACACCAGGATGACGCCCGCCCTGAAAATCCTTCACTGTCTTAGACAGCAAGGGGCTGAGGTATCTTTCTCAGACCCCTATGTCCCTAAGATTCTTAATTACGGGGAAGTCCTGGAATCCAAGCCCCTCTCCCCTGCCCTCTTAAAGGACATGGATTGTGCAATTATAGTGACAGACCACAGCAACGTTGACTACCGCCAGGTGATAAGGCACTCAAGGTTAGTCCTGGATACGAAGAATGCCCTGAAGGGTCTTACCGGACCTAACGTCTTCCGGCTCTAGAGGCATGTAATAGTGGCTCTCCAGACCCGCTCTTTGGGAGGGAAGAAGGGTTTCTCCTATGATACTCTGCGGTCTCTTTTAGGATAGTGTCAATGTCGTACTTAGGGTTGTAGGAAATAAACTGCCTGAGCCTCTCCAGGTTAGGCACCTTCCTCTGTATATCCTCAAAGTCCTCCCCATAGGCCTCCTCATAGGAGACATGCCGTATGGGGGAAGCGCTGTGGGTAATAACCTTGACCTTTTCTGCCAGTTCATTTATTGACAATTCTTCATCACTACCCAGATTGAAGACATGCCCAAAGGTGGCAGGGCCACTCCCGACAAGGGTCTCTAGTAAACGAACCATTGCCCCCACCACATCCTTTACAGAGGCAAAACACCTCCGCTGGGTACCCGTGCCGAATACGGTGATGGCCTCACCAGAGAGGGCCTGGGTAATAAACCTGGGGATGACCATACCATACCTTCCCGTCTGCCTGGGGCCTACGGTGTTAAACAATCTGAGGATGAGGACGGGCAGTCCCTTCTCCTTCCAGTAGGCCATGGCCAGGAATTCTCCGGCCGCTTTGGAGCAGGAATAACTCCATCGGTTAGAATATACCGTCTCCAGCTTGATACAATCTCCCTCTTTTAAAGGCACCTCGGAGTTCTTGCCATAGACGTCGGAACTGGAGGTAAATATTACTGGCTTACTCCCAGATTTATGGGCCAGGCGTAGCACCATCTCCGTCCCATGGATGTTTACCTCTAGACCGCCCAGGGGATGTCTTATGATAGACTCTACCCCTACCCTTGCCGCCAGGTGGAAGACAACGTCACACTCCCTTACCAGTGGGGACAAAACCCCTTCCTCCAGGACAGAACCCCTGGTAAAAGAAAATCCAGGATTACCTCTCAGGGATTGCAGGTTCGCCTCACTCCCTGTGGACAGGTCATCCAGTACTGCCACCTCGTAGCCCTTTTTTAGGAGTTCTTCTGCAAGGTGAGAGCCTATAAACCCAGCCCCCCCAGTGATAAGCACCCTCATAACAAGAGGATTCTACAGGACAAAGGAATTAATATCAAGAAAATTGGTAACTGGCCTTATGGAGTATATAGAGAGGCTGTTGCTTAACCCAGAAAACCTCCTCCGCACTAGCACTCCCTCCCCCTTGAGGGCCCTTCAGTAATAAAGGGCTTTACTGCTGTCTGTGTTATTCTGTCCCTGCAGTGCTTTATTAGCCTCTTTATATTCTCTGTACGGGCCTCTACCACCTTATAGTAGGCAATCATCAGCCCCTTCCAGGGACGGCTCACTAATGAGGCCTCCACTACCAGGTGTGGATAATATAGGCACGGGTAATCCGCCCCAGGTTGATTACCTGTCTATACAGAAAACTATCTTTTACTATAACACTCTGCCTTGAGGGTGGCGATATAGGGGAGGTTCCGGTAACGGTTGTTGAAGTCTAATCCATAGCCTACTACGAACTCGTCCCCAATCTTGAAGCCGCAGTAATCGGGTTCCAATTCTACCTGTCGGCGATGGGACCTGTTCAGGAGTACGCAGGTCTTAAGCGAACGGGGTTTGTATCTGTTTATGTCCTCTATGACTTTTTTGAGGGTCTTTCCGGTATCAATAATATCGTCTATTATCAGTACGTCCCTGTCCTGTATGTCCAGCTTCAGGCTGTTAAGGAGCCTGGTCTCTGCCCTGGGAAAGGTCTGGGAGCCGTAGGTATCGGCCCCGATGGTATCCAGCCTCATGGAGAAGGGCATCTGTCTGACGAGGTCGGAGAGAAAGACCAGGCTTCCGTTCAAGATGGCTACGATGGTAACGTCTTTTTCTCTGTAATCGGCGATTAGTTCCTGGGAGATTTCTCCTACCTTCTTAGTTATGTCTTCCGTGGAGACAATTATCCTATCTATATCCTTTCTTATCTCTTCCATCATAAACGTTTGCCCCTTCGTCTTATGTAATGTGTCCTGAGAAAAAGGATAGTAGAGACCAGCACGAACACAAAGGCATTAGCTCCCATTATAATCTTATCCCACTTGTGCGTACCATAGATGAACCATAAGGCGCATGCAACTTGCAGTAGAATCAATAGCCATGGTGATACGTCGTCCAGTCTCCGGGTCCTCACCCCTCTGACTAGCTGGGGTATCAGCCCTGCCGAACCGCAGGTTGCGGCCAGCATCCCAACCACATTCCACCACATTTCCGTTTCCATCGGCACCTTCCGTCTTAAAAGACGTAATTATATAGCAGTTGGGGAAATTGTAAATAGAGGTCTCTGAAAAATCCAGGGTAAAGGTGTTCCGCCTCGGGCGGACGCGGAGCGAAACCCCGAAGCAATCCAACCCTGGGGGTCATTGCAAAGGCCTAAGGCCTGAAGTCATGCCAAAGGCAGATTCGTCCGCCTGAGGCGGAGCGAACAATCTCTAAGTAACACTTGAAGTGGCATTTTTTTACTTTTTCAGAGGTCTCAAAATAAGCCTTTTTGACCGGGCCTTAGATTTGCGTGAGGCGTCAAGATACATGTTGCTTTTCTGCCGTTTTGTGGTACAATTTTCCTATTAAAAGGCAAATTATCTCTGAAAAATGTGCGGTAAATGAGGTTTATACCCCATTATTCACAAAGTGAAAATTGGTGCATAACCACCTAGAACAACTACAACAGCTCTGCCTGATTACCTCAGAGTTCACCAAGAAGATGGGGTCCTCCCCCCTACTCTTCCGTAAGATTACCGACGGGGCTACCAGTCTGTTTAAAGGTAGCAAGGCCCTGGTATACCTTGTCCGTTGGGGACCCACGCCTCAGGTTGTGGCCAGTCGTGGTCTAGGTCATGAGTTCATAGAAAAACTCTTCCGCCCAGGGCATGAGACCTCCCCTTACGAACTGGTACATACTAAAAAATGTCCCATCTATCTTTCTATAGCCTCCAAAGAAAGGGATTCCAGCAGAGACGAGATACAAACCTTCCTCAAAGGAGAGGGCCTTGAGGCCATGTTGAGCGTCCCCATAAAAGGTGATGGTGAAACCCTTGGCTGTATTTGCCTATTCTTTAACAGAGACTTTCCCCCTAAGAGTTATCACCTCAGAATTATTGAGATGTTTGCCAACGAGGTAGCCATAGCCATTAATAATGCCCAACTCTACAGGAGACTGCGGGAGTCAGAGGAACTCTACAGGGAGCTTTATGACCGTGCCCCCTGCATGTATTACTCTATGAGTAAAGATGGAATTGTTCTCAAGTGTAATAACACCGGGGCAGAGTACCTGGGGCACAGAAAAGAGGAACTCGTGGGGAGGTCATTCCTTGACCTTGTGGAAAAAGGGTCTGTCCCCCTGGCCAGGGCTATACTGGAGAGTACCCTAAAGGAAGGCCACTCTGAGGGTGAATTAGGCCTTGTTACAAGAGATGGTAACAATCTACATACTACCATAAAGGCTACCCTGTCCGGCTTGCCAGGGGGAAAAGAGATAAGGGTGGTACTCACCGACATAACCGAAAAGAAGAAGCTCTACGAGGGGCTTGGCCGGACGGAGAAACTCGTAGCAGTGGGACAGTTAGCCTCAGGCATAGCCCACGACTTAAATAATTTTCTCACCGTTATCCTGGGCGTAGTGCACCGCATGAAGGAGGAGACCCCCTATAATAAAGGGATTAAAAAAGGTCTGGATATCATAAGGAAGGCCGCAATGGATGGGGCAGAAACCGCCAGGCGCATAAGGGAGTTTGCCAATATCAGGGTTGACACTGCGAAGCTTGTGCCATTAGAGATTAATCGTATCATAATGGACGTAATGAACTACACCAAACCCCGATTGGAGACCATTGCCCATGGTAAAGGGGTTACCTACCACATAAAACTCACAAGGACCCTCAAGGGGGCCTGGGTGCTTGGCAACCCCTCGGAACTCAAGGAGGTATTCGTTAACATAGTAAACAACGCCCTGGATGCCATGCCGGCAGGTGGAACCCTTACCATTGAAATCTACAGGGAGGGCGAGGGGCTTGCCGTCTCCGTCAAGGACACCGGGGTAGGCATGTCTGAAGAGGTGAGGAAGAGGGTCTTTGACCCCTTTTTCACCACGAAAGGCGCAAGTGGTAGTGGTCTAGGGATGAGTGTAGCCTATGGGATAATTACAAGGCACAGAGGGGAAATAAAGATAGACAGCCAGGAGGGTGTGGGTACAAACGTTATTGTCAGATTACCCTCTACCCGTAAAAACTAGTAGTAGGGGCGTATTGCAATACGCCCCTACAGACTATTCAAGAGGGATTTATCTATAGAAAAAATTCAATATACTATTGAATCTTTTCAATAGAAGTTGTTCAATAGGGGACGCCCTGTTGACCCTATAGCAGGAAATGACCCATTCCTGTATGGCAAAAGAATTGCGAAGGGAGTTGAGGAGCGATGCCCAGGCCACCTAAAGGACTGCGTGACATAAAAACCCACCTCATCCGCCTGAGGCGGAATAGGCCCGCCCTTAGAATAGGGATGAACATTGGGACCACAAGTAAACCACCCATCCCCAGGCAGACCCCCCGAAGAGAAACCCGGAGGGAATTGAGCAGGGCATGGCTCTTCACCCCTGAGCCTAACTTTGCCCGCTATCAGCGCAACCTGGACGTATTAAAAGTAGAGCACCCGGACCTGGACGTCTTTCACGAGGTAGACTCCCTAATCCTCGTGGCCCAGATTCCTGGCACCCACGAGAAGGCCATAAAGATAGAGATTAACGGCGACGTCCTCCGCCTGGAGGCAGATGCCATGACCAGGGGCGGCCACGTTAGATATTACAAAGAGGTGCTATTGCCGTTTGAGGTAGATACCTCCGACCTCTCCTCTTCTTATAAAGACGGTATTTTACAGATGGAATTAAAACGATCTAAGGGAGTAGACGAATGAGGAAGACCATCAAGACAAAAAAGGCAACCGTAGGGGCACGTTGCAACGTGCCCCTACACAGGCGTACCGTCCTGATTGCGGACGATGAGCCAGAGATAATCAAGTTCCTCCACAGCATCTTCGTGAAGGAAGGCTACAGGGTCATAAGTGTCCGTAACGGCAGAGACGCCCTCAAGAGGGTCAAAAAGGGCGGTATAGACCTGGCAATCCTGGACATAATAATGCCAGTTATGAGTGGGATGGAGACCCTGCGGGAGTTACAGAAGATGGCACCCACACTGCCAGTGATAATTGTAACTGGATATGGAGACCTCCAATCTGTCAGGGAGGCAATGCTCCTTGGGGCCAGGGATTATGTCACGAAGCCATTTGACGTAAGTTTCATGAAGGCTACCGTCAGGCAGACCCTGAGGAAAAGGGCCGCCAGCACCCTGGCCAGTGTAGGGAGTCCGCCGTGCGGAGGCTGATTTACGTCCCCATAATCCATACCCAGATAGATATGGGTTCTTTAAGTACCCAGCTTGAGCAGGAATACATAAAAAAATTTGGTCAGGCCAGGTGGCTTGAACACAAGCAGGCGGTAGAAAGGATATGGATGGAGATAGAAAAGAGATTAACACAACTCCAGACGCCCGTCCAGAAGGTCTATCAAGATGGCCTGCCCGTCTGCGGTAAAGAGATGGAACTGGCCAGTGACCTTGCTAAAAAGGGGAGCCGGAACCACCAAATCCTCCTGAGACTGGCGCAGCAGGGGGCAGAGTTGGTAGGCACGGAAGACCCCCAACTCCTTAAGGAAGAGCTTACCACAATCTCAAAGGAGGTCGGAGGAGAGAGGAGCAGGCCGGAGGAGTACAAGAAAGGAGTAATGGAACGTCTGGAAAAGAGGGACGACTTCATAGCCCGCAGGATAAATGAGACCCTGAAGCCTGGAGAGACAGGCATCCTCTTTATAGGCATGCTCCACAAGGTCAATACCAAGTTACCCAAAGACATACAAGTAGAGCTATTCCTTGACCACCTGGGGCAAAGACAAAAGGTTTAATGTTCAAGGGTTTAAAGGATTAAGGAGTAAAGGCCATGTAGCCGCAGGCTTTAGCCTACGTGAGTCACGCAACCTAAAGGTTGCGGCTACACAGATTAGTCTAAAGGTTTTTAGGAGTAAAAACAGTAGCCGCAGGCTTTAGCCTGCGTGTACCCAATTAATCTGTTTAAAGGTTTTAGGAGTAAAAACAGAAAGGTTATGGGCGAGGGAAAGAAGGTCTTAATCGTAGACGACATGCAAGACATCCACTGGGTCCTCAGCAAGGTGCTGAAGGCGGGGGGGTATCAGCCCATTTCCGCCAGCAACGGCAGGGAGGCCCTGGAAAAGATAGAAAAGACCCAGCCGGAGGCCATCCTACTGGACATAAAGATGCCTGAGATGGACGGTATAGACCTGCTGAAAGAGATGAAAGAGAGGCAATGGGGTATGCCCGTCATAATCCTCACCGCCTTTGGGGAGATACAGGGCGCCGTAGAGGCCCTGAGGCTTGGGGCCCACGATTACCTGACCAAACCCTTTGACAACCAGGAGGTACTCCTACGGGTACAGAGGGCACTAAAGGAGCGGGAACGGCAGGAAGAGCTAGACACCCTCAAATTCCAACTGGAAGAAAGGATTACCCTCTCCGAACTCATAGGCTCCAGCGACGCCATTAAAAAGGTCTTCGGGCAGATAAGATGCGTGGCCAACACCGACTTCACCGTAGTCCTCTATGGGGAGACAGGTTCAGGTAAGGAACTGGTGGCCAGGGCCATCCATAACCTCAGCCCCAGGAAGGATAGAAATTTTGTAGTGGTAGATTGCGGCTCTATCCCGGAACCACTCCTGGAAAGTGAACTTTTTGGCCATGAAAAAGGGGCCTTTACGGGCGCCTATAGCACCAAAGAGGGACAATTTGAACTGGCCAACAAGGGCACTATCTTCCTGGACGAGATAGGCAACCTCCCCCTCCTGATGCAAAATAAACTCCTCAGGGTACTCCAGGAGAAGTCCATACGCAGGGTGGGAGGAAAACAGGATATCAAGATAGACATACGGGTAATAGTTGCTGGCAACGAGAGGCTGGAAGACCTGCTCACCCAGAACAGATTCCGCAGAGACCTCTACCACCGCCTCAACGAGTTTACCATAGAGATACCGCCCCTGAGGGAGAGGAAGGACGACATCCTCCTGCTTTCCCAGCACTTCCTGGAATTGACCAATAAAGAGTTGGATAAGCAGGTGAAGGGGTTTACGGAGGAGGCCATAGAACACCTCCTCTCCTATCCCTGGCCCGGCAACGTAAGAGAACTGAAAAACGTAGTCCGCAGGGCAGTCCTGTTAACCAGCGACATCATAGAACCCAAACACCTCCTCCTCCCCAGGAACGAATCCTGGCATCCCAATGCCTCCAATGGAGCAGAAAGACTCACCAAGGACGGCTCCCCCTTGAGGGGCATAGTGAGGAGGGCAATAGAGGAGGTGGAGAGGAAGGCCATCCTGGAAACCTTGAGGCGGACCAGGGGCAACAAGAGTGAAGCGGCCAGATTACTGAGGATTGACTACAGTACCATGCATTACAAAATCAAGCAGTACGGCATAAAGCTATTTAATGGCGAGTCGTAGGGGCATCCGCCGTAGGGGCAATTCATGAATTGCCCCTATGGCCAGTAAATCTTCCAGTAAATCCTCGTATCGCGAGTTATGCATTATATTTTTATATCTTTCCCAAGCCCTGTGAGGAAAGTCTAAGATGTTTACCCTTGTCTTGTCAAGTATATTTTGTCTGAGCTTCAGATATATTTATTTTATAAGACATTCGCCTAACGCAGGCTAAAACTTGCGGCTACCCCCTAATCCCTTGCCCCTCTTTTGCACTTGAAAGCCTACGTACCCAGGTGTAAGCTCTTATTTTAGCCCTCGGTTTTCACTGTAGGGGCGACCCGGCGAGTCGCCCCTACTAACTTACTAACTGCCGATGGACATCGGGTGTACCTTTCAACGGTCTGGTTCTTATGATATACACGGTTACCCTCAACCCTGCCCTTGACAGGGCGGTCTTTGTAGAAGAGTTAAAATTTGATGACCTGAACCGCATAAAGGTTGAGGCGACCTATGCGGGCGGGAAGGGCATCGACGTCTCCAGGGCCATAAAAGAACTAGGTGGCCAGAGCATTGCCATGGGCCTTGTGGGGGGGTTTAGTGGGCTTGAACTCCAGGGGCGTCTCATCAATGAGGGTATTACCTGCGATTTTGTCACGATAGCTGAGGAGGTCCGTACCAATATCATAGTAAAGGATTGTTCAACGAAAAAGCAGATGCTCTTCAGTGCCCCTGGTCCGGAGGTGAGACCCCAGGACGTGGCCGCCATTTACAACAAGGTTGCACGTCTGTGTCCGGCCCCCAGCTTTGTAGTCATGGGGGGTAGTCTCCCCAGGTGTATAACCCCCAATATTTACGCCCAGTTCATAAAAGTAGTCGTCAATCAGGGGGGTAAGGCCGTACTGGATGCCGATGATGAACCCCTGAGGTTGGGTCTGGAGGCCAAACCCCACGTCATTAAACCCAATATCCATGAATTGAGCAGGCTGGCAGGGAGGGATATAAAGGGCCTGAGGGATATCCTTTCCGTCGCAAGAGGACTTAATGGGGCAGGGGTAGAGATTGTGGTTGTAACACTTGGAGAAAAGGGGCTGGTCCTGGTCAGTGAGGGGATTGCAGTCCATTGTACCCCACCGAGGGTAAGGGTAATCAGTGCCGTTGGCGCCGGGGACTCTGCCCTTGCGGGGCTGGTGCTGAGCCTGGCAGAGGGGAGGTCTCTAAAGGAGGCCGCCGTATTTGCAACCGCCGCAGGCACTGCCGCCACACTCTCCCCCGGCACCGAACTCTGCCACAAGGAGGACGTAGAGAGACTTGTGCCCAGGATAAAAGTTAGGGAACTGTAACGTTTAGAGTGCGGAATCAACAGGATTTCAGGATTTTAGATTTCAGATTTTACGATTTTAAATCTTTAAGTCTTTCAATCTTAAATCTTTAAATCTGCACTCCGCATTTTGAAGGTAGAAAACCAGCATTTGTAGGGGCGTATTGCAATACGCCCCTACTGCTTACTCCCTACTGCCTCTGTACTGGCCTCCTTACAGACAGGCAGTTTCACCTTAAAGGTCGTACCCCTGCCCTCCTCCGAGTCCACCTCAACGGTGCCCCCATGGGACTGGATAGCCAACTGGGCGAGGGCCAGTTCCAGCCCCGTCCCCCTGGCAGAAGGCCTAATCTTGAGGATAAAATAGGGGTCAAATAGGTGTGGCAGGTCTTTTTTATCTATTGCGGGGCCTGTATCACTGATGGTTACTTCCACCTTGTTCTCATTGGCAAGGTGCTCGGTCTTGACCGCCAGGGTACCCCCTTCGGGCATGGCGTCTATGGCATTGGAGACGAGGTTCATAAATACCTCCTCCAGCTGGCTGTGGCTACCAAGGACCTCAGGAATTGTGGGGGAGAGTTCTTTTACAAACTGTATCTTCCTGGATTCCAGCTGAGGGATTGTTACATGCAGGACGTGATTGGTCATAAATGGCGTTGGTTTTGACTCCTGTGGGCGTCCTGATGGAGAGACCAGTGCATTCAGGACGTGCTCCACGGCCAGGGTTATGCAGGTAGCCGTTCTAGGTGGTTGGGATATCCTGGATATGCTGAGGAGGTCTTTCACCACGATCTCGCAACGCCCGGAGGCCTTCTTTATCCTTGCAAGGTGGTCCTTGAGTTCTCCGTACATGGACGCATCCTTGAGCTTCTCTGCCTTCTCCTCCATCTTTTTAACGAGGATTTCTGCACACATGCCTATCCCTGTTAGTGGATTGTTTAAATGATGGGCTATGCCGTTGGAGAGGTGTCCTACGGTGGACATCCTCTGGGAGTGCAGTTGTCGCATCTCCTTTATGTCATTTTCAATGGTCTCTGCCATGGTGTTAAAGGACTCGGCCAGGGCGCCTATCTCGTCCCGGCGGGTTATCCTAACCCTATGTTTAAAGTCTCCGTGCATGAACCTCTCGGCCGCCTCCTTCAATTTATTGATGGGCCTTGCCGAGGAGAGGGCAAAGAAAATCCCCATGCCCGAGGCCACGGTAGCACAAATGCACCCTGCTATTAACGCAACGATACCCAACATCCTTAATGAGGCAAATGCCTCCGCCTCATCTATCTCTGCCAGGAGCGTCCACCCGAATTCCGGTATGTACGCCGAGGCGCCAACAATAGGTACACCCCTGTAGTCAGGATAGATGCCAACCATTTCTTTACCTTCGGCGCTCTCCTGGATTGGTTTGGTATCCACCACCAACGTGAAAGGTGCATTATTTATGAACCTGGACTCGGTAAGCATTATTCTGTCCTTATTGACCAGATAGACCTCTCCGGTCTCACCCATTCCGGTACGGTCAGTTGTAATCTCGTTTAGGGCCGCCATGTCATAGGTATTGATAAGGACGCCCATTGTTTTCCCACCCCACATGGAGGCAATGCTTGCAGAGACAGGTATACAGTCCGCATCCAGGTATGGGTAGTAGTGGGGCTGACCGACGCAGGCCTCTCGGTAGCCTTTGTTTATACCCTCTGCAAATACCTCTTCGGGGGATATGTCCATCCCGATAATACCCTCGTTGGTGGAGGCCACAACCTTGCCGTACTGGTTCACAACGGCTATTGCTACTATATTTGGGTCCAGTGGCTTCTTGGACATTAGCAGGTATCTGTTCAGGCTCATTATGGCATCCTCTTTACGGTATCCCCCGAGGGCAATTGCCGCAAGGCTGTCCCCTATGAGCGCATCTGAACTGAAGTCAATAGCCCGTTCCCTCTTCTCCTTCAAAAAGGACAATATGTGGGATTTTCTTGACTCTGCAACGGCTTTTAGCAAATCCAGTGTCTGTTTCTTTACCGTACGTCTGGCGTTGAGGTGATATATCGTTGTAATTACTACGATGGGTATAATAGAGATGCAGAGGGCAAACGTTAGTAATTTACCCTGAACGGATTGGAAGGGATTCCCCATGCTCTCCTCCTGGCGGTCTCCTGCTTTGTAGGGGCGTATTGTTCGCTCCGCCTCAGGCGGACGAAGCTGCCTAAGGCACGACAATACGCCCCTACGTGAGTCGCAGGCTAAAGCCTGCGGCTACATCTTAGTGCTTACTTCCACCGGACTGGTCTCCTTATAAATAGGTAGTTTCACCCTGAAGGTCGTGCCCTTTCCCTCCTCCGAGTCCACCTCAATGGTGCCACCGTGGGACTGGATAGTCAACTGGGCAAGGGCCAGTTCCAGTCCTGTACACCTGGTGGCTGGCCTGATTTTGAGGATAAAATAGGGGTCAAAGAGGTGAGGGAGGTCTTTTTCATTGATTCCACGGCCTGTATCTGTGATGGTTACTCCAACCTTGTTCTCATTGGCAAGGTGCTCGGTCTTGACCGTCAGGATACCCCCTTTGGGCAAGGCGTCCAGGGCATTAGAGATGAGGTTCATAAAGGCCATTTCCAGTTGAGCGGGGTTGCCTAGGATCTTGGGGGCTGTGGGTGAGAGTTCTTTTACGAGCTGGACACCCGAAGCCTCCAATTGCTCGGCCACTTTAATATTCAGGATAAGTTCCATCAGCTTGTTCAGGACGTTGGGAGATTTCTCCGGGTTGGATATCCTGGATATGCTAAAGAGGCCTTTCATCACAGATTCCAGCTGTTGTGAGGTTGCCTTTAGCCTGGAGAGTTGGCCCTTAAATTCCCCTGAATGGGTACATTCTTTTGCCTTCTCCAGTTCGCTAAGTAGGATGTCTGTACATATCCTCATCCCTGTTAGTGGATTATTTAAGTGGTGGGCTATACCGTTGGCAAGGTGTCCAATTGTGGACATCCTCTGGGAGTGCAGTTGTTGCATCTCCTTTATATTATTTTCAATGGTCTCAGCCATGGTGTCAAAGGACTCGGCCAGTAGCCCTATCTCGTCCCTGGAGCTTATACCCGCCCTCTGATGGAGGTCTCCACTGGACATCCTCTTGCTAACTTCCGTCAGGTGAAGGATAGGGGCGGTGAGTCTGCGCCCAAGGAATACTGCCACCACCACTGTCACCAGAATGAAGGCAAAGGCAACGGCCTTAAGAGTCTTGTTCAGTTCATAAAGGTCCTTATAGACCTCATCCACGTCAATCTCGGACATAAGCCCCAAATTGTACTCGGGAATCCAGTGCCAGAAACCTAGTACCTTCACCCCACGGTAGTCCGGGTAACCTTCTACGTCATATCCCAGCTCCC
>JASEHG010000079.1 GCA_030018855.1 Candidatus Brocadiaceae bacterium | reverse complement strand
GCGTGAAACGCACCAAAATAATAAATGGTGCGTCTAAAGACGCACCCTACAAACTCAGAATGACATCACGACGTAGTGTGGTGACCTTTGAAGAGGTCTCCCTACAAGCACACACCCGTTCAATACCTGTAACTAATCCCCAACGAATAGATGTTCTTCTCATAATCAAACAGGGCCAGGTTGGAGCTACTACGACGCCTGAGGTACTCCCCGAAGACGGTGATATGGTCTCCGAAGTCTCTGGAGAGGGAGGCGCTTATGACCCTCTCAGTGTCCTTGCGATGCTTGCCAAAGAAGATGTTATCGTTGCGGTGTCTCCTCCTTTCCCAGGAGTAGTCGGCGCTGAGTTGAACCCTTTTGGGGAGGGTAACCTGGGCACCCCCGAGAAGTTGGTTAGCGTCGTAGTCCCAGTTATCCCCTATAGTCCTCTCCCAGTCCCTGTAATATCCAAACTTTATATAATGTTTACCATCGGCAGTGCGCAGGAACTGGGTTAGCCCTGCGTTATAATTAACCCCGTCCCTGTTGTCCGCACGGAAATCAGGCCTTGTACTGTAGTCTTTACCCTCAAAGGTGAATGAGAGGAGGGTCATAAAATGAGGCCCCTCTGTGAGGGTGAGGCTGGGCCTTGCCGTGTGGCGGCTCTGAAACCAGCGGTAGTCTAAAAGTACGTAGTCAAAGGAGTAGTCTAGCCTTGGACTTATACCTATCGGGCCTATCTCCCCACGATAGATGAAGCTCAGGCCAGGAATATGGTCCTGTACGTCAAACTTGCGATCGGAGTTGTAAATGGTCTGGTAAAAGCCATAGTTTGCGTTGATTTCGTATTTGGGTCGCTTGAGCAGGGAGTATTCACCTTTCAGGAAGACAGATTGGCCGAAGCTGGGCTTTGGATGTCCCACTCCAAAGACGTTCTCTGTGGGAATAAGCCTTACGTTGTCATCGTACATAGCCCGGAAGGTAGCGGAGAACCTGTAGGGCCTGACTACTACCTCTTCCATCCTGAGGACATCAAAGAGCCTCCTTGCCGGCTCTGCAAGGACTGAGGTTGGATCAAGGGTATAAAGGTCACTAAAACCCAGGCGGGACTCCTTACGTTTACCAACCTTCTCCCTGGCCAGGCCTGTGTACATAGCCACCACATCCCTCATCCTGTCTGAGCTAACGCCTGTCTCCAGGTACTTGAGGGCCTCCTCGTACCTTCCCACCCTGTAGCAGGCCATGCCCAGGAGGCAACCCAGGTCTTCCCTTTGGGGCTGGACTTTGTAAACTTTTTCCAGGGGGTCAAGGGCCTCTTCAAATCTCTCCAGGGTACAAAGGGCAGTACCAAGCTGGAAATAGGCGTCCCAGTACATGGGGTCTTTTTCAATTGTACTCTGGAGGTAAGGGACGGCATCCTCAGGCCTAACTATATAGAGGTAGGCTAGACCAATAAAGAAGGGTATGTCAGGGTCTTCTGGCAGGTAAATCTCAGCCTTCTGTAACTCCTCCAGGGCCTTTTCGTAATTGCCTTCTTTAAATTGTTCCATCCCTTTGATGAGGAACTCCGCCCCTGGCTCCATCCCTTTGACAGGGGTCTCTCCCCCCGGCTGATCCTGTGCAAAGGCTGAAGGTAGAGGAAGGGTGGCTCTTAGTAGAAGGCAAAAAATCACGAACAACCAGAACTTCCTTGCTACTATATATATATATAGTATAACAAGCTATAGAGTTCTCCCAGCCCTAGGCGTGACTTGCAAGTAAGAGTAATGAGTTTATCCCCCCCAGTAGAAAATCAAGAAGATTTTTACAGAATTGTGGAATTTAGAAAGGTGGGGGGGAGAACCTGATTTTCGCCCTTCATTCACGGGGCGAATTTAGGTATGCACGATAGACCGAGCCTCTTAGCAGGGCCTCTCCCCTTTTCTCCGTCCGCCTAAGGTAAATCGGTGGTCTCCATAAAGGGGGTAGTAAGGGGTCGAAGCCACTTTACGTTGTCTATCTGGCTTTTACATCCAGAACCCTACCCCTTTCAACCACACTTAGTTGAGAAACTTACCAAAGACAATAAACCTTGACTTTTGTTATATTCAATGCTAGCATAGGTTTTATTAAAAGGCCTATTCCTGAGGTGGCAGGGCCACTCCCTACAAAAAGGAAATATGTATGAATTAATCGTAGAGGCCGACTTCGCCGCTGCACATTCCCTGAGGGGGTATCAGGGTGAATGTGAAAATCTCCATGGTCATAATTGGAAGGTCCAGGTCATGTTAAAGGCAGAGACCCTGGATGGGCTTGGGATGGTAATGGACTTCAAAGAGATAAAGCGTACCCTGGGAGAGATACTGGAAGGGTTTGACCACAAACATCTAAACGAATTAGCCCTATTTAAGAAAGAGAACCCCACTACTGAGAACGTGTCCAGGATCCTTTACCATGAACTCTCAAAGAGGTTGCCGCAAAGGGTCTCGGTGAGCAAGGTAACGACGTGGGAATCTGCTTGTTGTGGCGCTAGTTATTTCCAATAGCTCTTTTAAAAGTCTATCCTGGACGTGGTGAAGGACTGGTATTCCTGATGTTACCCATATTGCAAGTTGCCCTGGATTTTGTGGACCTCCACAGGGCCATGAAGGTGGCAGAAGAGGCGGTGGAGGGAGGGGCAGACAGGCTGGAGGCAGGTACGCCCCTTATTAAGAGTGAGGGGCTCAACGCAGTCAGGCGCCTCCACGAGGCCTTTCCTGCCCTGCCCATAGTGGCTGATATGAAGACCATGGACGCAGGCCGAGTAGAGATGGAGTCCGCCGCCAAGGCGGGGGCAAGGAGTGCGGTTGTTATGGGTACTGCCTCGGATTCCACGATTAAGGAGTGTATAGCGGTTGGACGCAACTACGGCCTGGACATAGGTGTTGACCTCCTCGGTGTGAAGGATTACGTAAATCGCGCCAGGGAGGTGGAGGGTTGGGGTGCCAGTTACCTGGGTGTCCACGTCCCCATTGATGACCAGATGAAGGGGATGAACCCCTTTGGAAGGCTCAGGGAGGTAGCAGGCCAGGTGACGATACCTGTGGCAGTGGCCGGAGGCATAAACTCTGAGAATGCCCCGGAGGCCGTAAGGGCCGGTGCGCAGATAATAATCGTGGGCGGTGCCATTACCAAATCAGCCGATGCAAAGAAGGCTACCCAGGAGATAAAAAAGACCCTCCGTACCGGGCAGGCCATTTCAACCGAGTTTTACAAGAGGGTATCTGGCAACGGGCTAAAGGAGGCCCTTCAAAAGGTCTCCACCAGCAACGTCTCCGACGGTGACCACAGGGCCGCTGGCCTGTGGGGTCTTCAGGTAATAACTCCGGGCCAGAAGATGGTAGGGAACGCCCTTACGGTACGGTGCTATCCAGGGGATTGGGCCAAACCCGTAGAGGCAATTGACGTGGCTAGTCCAGGGCAGGTGGTGGTCATAGATGCGGGGGGTGCAGGCCCTGCCATCTGGGGAGAGTTGGCCACCCTCAGCGCAATCCAGAAGGGGCTGGCTGGGGTGGTGGTTAACGGCGCCATAAGGGACGTCCATGAGATTAGGAAGTTAAACTTTCCGGCCTTTACCAGGCTGGTAATGCCAAACGCCGGAGAACCTAAAGGGCTGGGCGAGATTGGTGTCCCGGTAAACATATCAGGGATTACAATCTGCACCGGGGACTGGATAATAGGAGACGATGACGGGGTCATGGTAATCCCCAGGCAGGAGGCAGAGGAAATGGTCAACAGGGCCATGGATTGGCTGGAGAAGGAGAACCGCATAAGGGCCGAGATACAAAAGGGAAAAAAATCTTTGGCAAAGGCGATAGATTTGTTAAAATGGGAGAAGAAGTGAGGGCTTAACAGATAGAAGATTTTAGGTACCTTTTTGAACAAGATTTGGGAAGAAATCAAGGGGTTAACGTGGGAAGCTTATTAAGAGAGAAGAGAGGAGCTAAAACACTTTATTGGCGATGCAATTCTGTATTTAAGCCTTGTTCTCTTATTAACAATAGTTTTGTTTATCGTAAAAGGACTTCCTCTTAAGGAAGAATATAAGGAGTTATTTGAGAAGTTTCATTGGGGTGTAACGGTTGGATATCTAGTAATAGTTTGTTGTGTCTCTTTTGGTAGGTTTTTGAAAAAGGCAATTGGAATATGAGTGTAGTAAAAGAAGTCAGCAACATAGCATATGGAAGCGTTAGAAGGCGAGCTATATTGGTAAGCGTTTCTGTCCTTCTTAGCGCTGTTACAGGCATAGTTATAGAGAGCCTTGGCCTAATTGAAGTACGGGAAGGCCTATTGGCTTTTATATTACCAATACCCATTTTTATTATACTAATTGTGACTTTCTCCTATCTTGGAACAGTAAATATTTCTGCTCCGGCAAGCCTGGGCATAGTAAGGAAAAAGGTAGTGAAATCATGAAGTGCGAATCCTGCAACAAACGACATGCTACCGTGCATCTCACTGAGATAAACGGCAATGAGAAGCGGGAGCGTCATCTCTGCGAGGAGTGCGCTCAGAGCCTTAATAACCCCCTGGTGAAGATGCCTACGCCGGCGGATATCCTCTCCAGCCTCATAAACCAGGTTGCCCCGGAGATTGGAGAGATGTCAAAGACCACCTGTCCTGCTTGTGGACTTTCTTATCTGGAGTTCCGCTCCAAGGGGAGGCTTGGGTGTCCAATGGATTACACCGCCTTTAAGAAGGGGCTTGTACCCCTGTTAGAAAAGATGCATGGCGCCTCCCAGCACATTGGCAAGGTGCCCAGTCGTGCAGGTAAGGAACTGGTGGTAAAGAACGAGGTACTACAGCTAAGAAAAGAACTGGACAAGGCAGTAGAAAAAGAAGACTATGAAAAGGCGGCAAAGATACGGGACCGTATCTTTGAACTATCCGCCAGCGAAGATAAAAAAGATGAGGGAACTGTACAGCAAGACGGGTGAGTGGCTCAGGGGAACAGGCCCTGAGTCAGACATCGTAATAAGCACCAGGATCCGCCTGGCGAGGAACCTGGCCAATTTCCCATTTTTGCACCGGGCCACGGAAGGTCAGAGAAAAGAGGTAGAAAGGCTCGTAAGGGAGAAGCTAAAGGAGGCCACCCTTACGAAGGACCTGCACTACGTCAAGCTCTCTGAGGTAAGTTCTGTAGACAGACTCTTCCTTATGGAGAGGAGGCTTATAAGCCGGGAACACGCCGGAGGCGATGGTGAGAGAGGGGTAGCTTTCGGAAAGTCAGAGACCATAAGCGTGATGGTCAACGAGGAAGACCACCTGAGGATCCAGGTCATCCGCTCGGGTTTTGAGCTAAGAGACGCATGGAAGACCATAGATGAGATAGATAACACCCTGGAGGAGAAACTGCACTATGCCTTTTCGCCCCGCTTCGGATACCTTACTGCCTGTCCCACCAACGTAGGGACGGGCATGAGGGCCTCCGTGATGATGCACCTGCCGGCCCTGGGGCTGGCCCACCACATAGAGAAGGTCTTCAATGCAGTAGGGAAACTGGGGCTTGTCGTAAGAGGGATTTATGGAGAGGGTACCCAGGCCCTGGGAGACCTGTTCCAGATCTCCAATCAGTTCACCCTGGGCAAGTCAGAGGTGGAGATACTGGAGATTATGGAGGGCGTGGTACCTCGCATCGCCGGTTATGAGCGCATGGCCAGAAAGGCGCTGATAACAGAGAACAAGGAGCAATTGGAAGACAGGGTATGGCGTTCTTACGGCATGTTGAAGGTGGCAAGGATGCTCTCCTCGGAAGAGGCTATGCACCTCCTCTCTCAGGTGAGGATGGGTGTGAATCTGGGATTGATAAATGACATCTCCGTGGAGACCCTTAACGAGCTGTTTATCCTCACCCTCCCTGCACACCTCCAGAAGCTGGAGGGTAAGGAGATGGAAGCCAGCGAGAGAAACGTGATAAGGGCTTCCTACGTCAGAAAACGTCTAGGAGCGTTTCAGTAGAAGGGAAGGCGTATAATGTTTGACAAATTTACAGACAGGGCAAGGAAGGTAATGGCCCTGGCCAGGGAAGAGGCCAGGAGGTACAACCATGAGTACATAGGGACGGAACACATCCTCCTGGGCCTGGTAAAGGAAGGCAGTGGGGTAGCCGCTACCGTCCTTCAAAACCTGGATATTGAACTAAAGAAGATCCGTATGGAGATAGAAAAGATAGTCCAGACGGGGCCAGACCTGGTCTCTGTGGGACAACTGCCATTCACGCCCAAGGTGAAGAAGGTGCTTGAGTACGCCATGGAGGAGGCCAAGAACCTGGGGCATAACTATATAGGTACTGAACACCTGCTCCTGGGCCTGCTCAGGGAGCAGGAAGGGGTGGCTGCCCAGGTGCTCCTCAATTTGGGAGTAAAACTTGAGGACGTGAGAGAGGAGGTCATTAACTTGTTAGGTGCAGAATCCTCCCAGTCCAGTGAGAACCAGGAGCGGGAAGAAAAGAGGGGTAAATCTAAGACCCCAGCCCTAGACTCTTTTGGTAGAGACCTTACCCAGCAAGCCAGGGACGGAGAATTAGACCCGGTAATTGGTCGCCAGGAGGTCATTGAGAGGGTAATCCAGATACTGTGCCGCAGGACCAAGAATAACCCGGTACTCCTGGGGGAGGCAGGCGTTGGCAAGACTGCTATCGTGGAGGGCCTGGCCCAGTCCATCGTACAGAATAACATCCCCGAACTCCTCAGGGACCGCAGGATAGTGGCCCTGGACCTTGCCATGATGGTGGCCGGCACAAAGTACCGTGGTCAATTTGAAGAGAGGATAAAGGCCGTGATGTCTGAGGTACGCAGGGCCAAGAACGTCATCCTCTTTGTAGACGAACTCCATACCCTTGTAGGAGCTGGCGGGGCAGAGGGGGCCATTGATGCCTCTAACGTCCTTAAGCCAGCCCTTTCCAGGGGAGAGATACAGTGCATCGGGGCTACCACCCTGGACGAGTACAGGAAGCGCATAGAAAAGGACGGGGCCCTGGAGAGGAGGTTCCAGACCATCATCGTTGACCCACCCAGTAAGGCGGAGACGGTAGAGATACTCAAGGGTCTCAGGGAGCGTTACGAGGCCCATCACAAGGTGAATATCACGGATGAGGCCCTCACAGCCGCTACGGAACTCTCCAGCCGTTACATCACTGGCCGCTTCCTGCCCGACAAGGCCATAGACGTCATAGACGAGGCCAGCGCCAGGGTAAGGCTAAAGACCATGACCCATCCGCCAGACCTTAAGCACCTGGAGGAAGAAATCGTCAGTCTGGAGAAGGAGAAAGACGAGGCCGTGGCCCTGCAAGACTTTGAGAGGGCGGCAAGGCTTAGGGATAAGGCAGATAAACTCAAAAAGAAGAAGGAGACCATAGAGAAACAATGGAGGGAGCGGTGCTCGGAACTCACGGCAGTGGTAGATGAAGAGGTGATCTCAGAGGTGGTATCCAAGATGACTGGCATACCGCTTACAAAGCTTGAGTCCGAGGAGGCTAAAAGGCTCCTCCACCTGGAGGAAGAACTCCACAAGATGGTAATCAGCCAGGAAGAGGCCGTAAAGGCCGTGGCCAAGGCCGTGCGTCGCTCCAGGGCAGGGCTCAAGAACCCCAACCGCCCGGTGGCTACCTTCATCTTCGTGGGCCCCTCAGGGGTCGGCAAGACCCACCTGGCCAAGAGCCTGGCCAAGTTTATGTTCGGAGAGGAAGATGCCCTCATACAGATTGACATGTCAGAGTATATGGAAAAGCATAACGTATCCAGGCTCATTGGCGCACCCCCTGGCTACATAGGCTACGAAGAGGGAGGACAGCTTACGGAGAAGATACGCCGCAGGCCCTACGCCGTAGTCCTGCTGGATGAGATAGAAAAGGCCCATCCTGACGTATTTAACATGCTCCTGCAGATAATGGAGGAAGGTCGTCTTACGGACAGCTTTGGCCGTAAGGTAGATTTCCGCAACGTGGTGCTTATCATGACCTCCAACCTCGGGGCAGAGGTGATAAGGAGCCAGGCCTCCCTGGGCTTCAGGAAGACCTCGGAGGCCCAGTCCTACGAGGCCATGAAGGAACAGCTCATGCGGGTCATTGAGAAGCACTTCAGGCCAGAGTTCCTCAACAGGGTGGATGGTGTCATAGTCTTCAAGTCCCTCACAAAGGAAGACCTGGACAAGATTATACACATAGAGCTCGGCGCCCTCCAGAAGAGGCTAAGCATTTACAACATCATCCTGAACCTCACGGAAGAGGCCATGGAGCATATCATTAAGAAAGGGTACGACCCCACCTTTGGCGCGAGACCTTTACGCAGGGCTATAGAGAGCCAGATAGAAGACCCCCTGGCCGAAGAACTCCTCCAGGGCAGGTTTGCCCAGGGGGCAAAGATAAAGGTGAAGGTGGGAGATGACAAACTGGTCTTTGAGGAGGAAAAGGCCCCTGCCGAGCCTGCGTTGAGCGGGTAAAGGGGCTTATGGAGTCCAGCAGGTGGGACAGAGCCCACCTGCTATAGCCCGCATGCTCTGCCACGCGGGCTG
>JASEHG010000078.1 GCA_030018855.1 Candidatus Brocadiaceae bacterium | reverse complement strand
CCACGCCGGGGTTGGTAATCTCTATGTCCTGATGGGTCAGGGGGATTACCTGCCATGTACCCTCGCAGTGCAGGGCCTGTTGAACAGTCCGCAGGACAGAGCCTGCGGGCTCCGACCCGCAGGACAGTACACGCTGGAGGTCATGCCCCAATTGTCCATTGGAACCTATAAGTGCAAGCTTCATGGTTATTTCACATCTTTCGGCAGGGGTTGAAGATTTTCAACCCCTACGGGTGTAGGCCCCTTCTGGATACCCATCCAGTCCGGACATCCCCTGAGGTGCCACTCAAGGAGCTTTACACACGTGAGAAACTTTACCTTAAACCGCTCGTTCAGGCCAAGGGTGAGGATGGTGCCCAGCCCGGAGAGGACGAGGCTCAGAAAAATCCTTAGGGGTTTGAAGGCCCGTAACAGGACATAAGAGTACCATCCCCTGTTTTTTCTGAAGAACTTGTAGAGGGAACGGTAGTACTCAATGGTAGCCTCTGCCCTGACCTTCTTTTTACCCCCCCCACCCACGTGATATATCCGTAGATGCGGCAAGTGTAAACACCTCCAGCCGGCCTTCTTGAGGCGGAAGCATAGGTCGCTCTCGTCCAGGTAAAGGAAGTAGTCTTCGTCAAAGAAACCCACCTCTCGGAAGGCCTCCTGGCGGAGCATCATAGCCGCCCCTATAACGGACTCCACCTCCAGCGGTCCCTTGTGGTTGCCCCTCTTACTGGGGAACCACCCCGGCAGTAACGTCCTCAGCAGGCCCTTATTGAGGAGTTCCGTAGCCAGGGAGGGAAAATTGTCAAAAGAGTTTTGTTTTGTGCCGTCCTTATTGAGATATTGAGGTGCTACTACGGCCACGTCGGGGTTTGCCTTGAGGAAATCCAGCATCCCCTTTATTGCCCCTTCCAGCAACACCGTGTCCGGGTTCAGTAGGAAGACAAAAGGGGTATGGATACCCTTGAGTATCTGGTTATTGGCCGGGGCAAAACCGAGGTTTTCCTGGTTTACGACAAGTCGGGCCTGTGGGAATTGGGCCCTCACCATGTCTGGGCTGTCATCGGTTGAGGCGTTGTCTACCACGTAGAGGTCAAAAGGGACCCTGGTCGTCTTATAAAGGGACTCCAGGCACTCCTGCAGGAGGTCCCTGGTATTCCAATTGACGATAATAATGGATAGCTCTTGTGGCATATTAAAAAAGAAGTTTAAAGGATTAAGAGTTCAAAAGTTCAAGGGTTCAAGAGTTCAAAATCTAGTCTATCAGGGTCTTGTAAATGGATTCCACCTGTTCTACCTCCCTATCCAGGGAAAAGTGCTCAAGGGCCCACTTCCTGGCTGACCGGCCCATATCCCTCCTGAGGGCCTCATCCCTGGCCAGCTTCAGGATGGCACTGGAGAGGTTTTCCGGGCTGTCATCAATTACCAGACCCACCTCACCCTCTTTAACAATCTCGGGAAGCATCCCCCGACGGGCCGCTATGATGGGGAGCCCCATGGCCATGGCCTCCCTCACGGCACGACAGGCGCCGTCTGTGCCAGGTACGAGAAACACCTTCATGTCCATAGAGGCAAGGGCGTCCACGTATTCCTCTCCCCCCTTGTAGCCTGGGAATAGCACCCTCCCGTTCAGTCCCATCTTCCTGGCAGGTTCTACCGCCACAGGGACCATATGGGTACCTCTACCCACGATAATCGCCCTCAAATTGGGCATCTGGCTGGCGGCCTGTCTGAAGGCCTCCAGGAATATCTCAAACCGCCTATGTCTTTGTATCCTCGCCACTATGCCCACTACCACCTCAGAAGGCCCAATACCCAGCGAGCGCCGCAAGGTGCGGGGCGGCTGGGATACTCCAGTTAAACATCTTTGCGGGTCAAAACGGGCCGTATCCACCCCTACCTCCACCCTCCAAACCCTCTCAAGGGGCAAGGCAAAGTCTCCCATACACTGCCCTCTACTCCTCTCTGAGACGGTTATCAGCCCTGAGGTCAGATACCTAAGAAGCATTTTATTTCTTATGGAAGGCTCAAGACCTTCACCCTCGTAGGCGGTACGTAAGACCTTTGCAGATGGAAAGAATAATCTGGATGCCACCCCACCCAGCAGGTGGTCATTGGCAAGGTGCGTATGGATGATATCGGGCCTGAAGTCTTTCAGGATACCTCGGAGTCTCCAGAGGTCACTTGCATTTGTCAACAGGTTAAGGTGTCTCTTTAGTCCAAGTTCAATGGTCTTAACCCGCAGGGCGTGGGCCTTCTGACGGATACCCTCCAGGTCCTCTTTCGGTGGTCTCCCGTATACAAAGAACACCTGGTGACCCCTCAGGCCCAGTCTGTGGGCCAGTTGCAGGGCATGCTCGGCAGGCCCTGTCCACTTCCAGTTGCTGAAGAGGTGGAGGATTTTCATGGTTTTCAGGTACGGTCCGCCCCAGGCGGATACGGGCCTTTACCCCCCTCTCCCCTCTATAAAGAGGGGCGGGGGTGTGTCGCAGGCTAAAGCCTGCGGCTACAAAATATTTTATTCAATCGGCTCCATCAGTACGGGTATCTTCCTGGCGCTGAATTGGAGTACGGCGCGGAGGAAAGACCCTTTGTCTAACCCCAACCCCTGGGAATACTCCCTGTAAAAGCGCATCCTGTCACTGCGGTTTATGCACCAGGGGATTGAGGCCTGAAGCTGGGCGAAGTTATTGGCCCTGCGCCTGAGAGAAATCTCACTGTCAAATACGACCCTGTCGTAATCTATCAGATAAAATTGCCATCCGCTTGAGGCGGATTGAGGAAGCTCCTCTATCAGGATATTGCAGGCCTTGAGGTCCCCGTGGTAAATCCTCTTGTCATGTAAGAGTCTGACTGCCCGGGCAAAGGCAGTAATGAGGTTTCTCTTTTTTTGGGCAGTGCTGGGGTCCAGTATCCCCCTGAAATTCTCCAGGATATAGTAGTCCAGCCTGCTACAGTCCGTCAGGGCACGGCTCAGGAGGAAGGCCTCTTCCGGGCCCTCTACCAGGGCGTAGGGCTGTGCAGTGGGCACCCCCCTTGCCACTAGCCCGTTCCCTATTATCCAGGCCCTCCTGGCCCTGGAAAGGCCCACCAGGCCCTTCAGGTAGTCCATGGCATCATTGCACCAGTAGTGCTTGACGCAGACCTTCCCTTTCTCGCCTTCCAGTATCTTCAGACGGCTCTTACTGGTACTCTTTATCCCCGTGCTCCCTCCTTGTAGAGAATCGTCATAGGCCTTCAGGAGTTTAAAGATTTCCTTTGTAGCAAAGTCCCTCTTCCTGTATATCTTCCAACTCTCGCAGTTCTCTATGGCAAAGGAGGTACTCTCCTTCATGCACCTCCTGGTACGACTTCTCAGGTGGATACGTCTTATCCTGTTGGCCAGGGCCTTGACCTTTCCAGTATTAACGTGGAATTCACTACGAAAGTCTGGCATCCCCCTGGCATACAGCTCCAGAAACCTCTCCTGGTCTTCTGAATCAAAGAGGGGATCAAAAGAATCCAGCAGTTTGGCTAGCATCCAGATTTTCTGCCGTAGCTTGAGCGTTGTTACAGACCTTGCCGAGTGGAGGTCCAGGAGATAGAGTTCGGGTCTGAGGCTCTGTGTATTTACAAGGACATTCCCCAATTGGAAATCCCTGAGAAAGATACTATCCTTGTGGAGCTTGACGGTAAGGAGGGCAAGGGCCTTGAGGAGGGCCTCCTTGTCCAATGGCGCTGGTGTACCGTAATACGCCCCTGCGAGCGGGCGGCCGCCCTGGATTTCCTGCGTTACCAGATACTCCATTATCTCTCCCCCCTCCTTTTTCTGCCCCAGGGCAAGGGGGAGCGGCACCGGCAGTCCCCTTTCTCTCATCTCCAGCATCATCTGCCATTCCCTCTGGGCCTGGGTAGAAAACGCCCCGGACGGCAGTACCGTCTGACAAAGAGATAGAAGCCGTGTCTTCCAATCCCTTGTGTTGTATCTCTTGACGTAGATACCTTCCCTTGCCCCATTGGGGCGCAAGAGGTATACGGACCTATACATGTTCTGCTTCACGAGGGTAGCTTCTGGCGACGGGGACGCCCCTGGTGCGGATAGGGCCTCTATCCTACCCAGCAATACGTACTGCGGGGGCTGGCCGACATGTTTATTAACAGTCCACTGTATGCCCCCTTCCTTGAAGGTATGGAATTCTGCCCCTTTATTCATCGGAAGGAACTAATTGGGTATCGCTATAAGGTAGGGGCGTATTGCAATACGCCCCTACTGATGTGGAAGAAGTCTCCTTTTTTGCCACCCCAAATCTCTTTGCCTCCCACAACTTTGCATATTTCAGGAATATATAGAAGGCCGTTGCGGAGGCGATGACAAAACCTGCCATGCCATCAAGAAAACCCCTCTTGAGGAGGTACATCTCAAAGAATTTGACAGGCGGCCTGAAGAGCATGGAGGCTATTATCATTGGGACGGAAAGAGGGCCGCCGTCCTTCAGCACATTTTGGGCAAATATCCTTGAGAAGCTATCTATGGTACGAATCTGGCTGGCGATGTCCTCATAGTTAAAATGCAGGAGTTCGCCTCTGAGGGTCTTTGTAGTACCAGCACTCAGGAGCACCTTGTCGTGAGGGTTGATGCCTCCCCACTTCCCCAGGGACCTCTTGAAAAGCCTCAGCTTGTAGTCCGGATACCAACCACCATGGTTTATCCAGCGGCCCAGGTAGTGGGTATGACGGGACATGACATAGCCCGCAATGGCATCACCGTCACTGGAGAGTTCTTCATGGATTTCCCTGACGAGCTCAGTGGAGAGGCACTCATCTGCATCCAGACACAAGGCCCACTCATGGCTTGCCAGGCCCAGGGCAAAGTTCTTCTGCTCCACGTGGCCGGGCCAGTCCCTCTGGTAGACCCGCGGGGTGTACTCCCGGCATATCTCCACCGTCCTATCTGTGCTGTGAGAGTCCACCACCACTATCTCCTCTGCCCACTTAACACTCTCCAGGCACTGGCGGATTCGTTTCTCCTCGTTATGAGTTATTATACAAACGGATACAGGTGGTCTAGTCATAGTCGGTAGTCGGCAAGACGCAGGGGCACGACTTACCGTGCCCAAAGTCAGGGTTTGATAAATCAAACCCATGCTTTAATTCTTGAGGAAATTATATAACTCTAACGGTCGGAAAGCAAGGCAAAGGGGGGTTATCTAATAGGAGGTTGCGTTAGTACACGCGGGTTGAAGCCTGTGGCTACTGACACCCCTTTCCCATCAAGAGAGGGGGAACCCGAACCAGAGATTCTTCGCTTCGCTCAGAATGACGCCTTTGATTGTCACCCTGAGCGTAGCGAAGGGTCTAGTTAACGGTGGAAGGTACTCTTCTATCACTCCCACTCTATCGTCCCCGGGGGTTTGGTGGTGATGTCGTATACGACGCGGTTTACGCCCCTGACCTCGTTGACAATCCTGGAGGAGACGTTGCCCAGGAGTTCGTGGGGGAGGGCTACCCAATCTGCAGTCATGAAATCCGGGGTGTCTACCACCCTGAGGGCGATGGTATTTTCATAGGTCCTTCCGTCACCCATGACTCCAACGGTTCCCAGTGGTAGTAATACTGCAAAGGCCTGGGCCACCTCTTTGTAGAGGCCGGCCTTTTTTATCTCTTCCTGGACTATCTCGTCGGCCTGGCGGAGGGTCCTCAATCTATCTTCCGTTACCTCTCCAATAATCCTGATGGCCAGGCCAGGGCCAGGGAAGGGGTGACGCCAGATAATGTCGTCCGGCAGGCCCAATTCCTTCCCAATCTTCCTTACTTCGTCTTTGAAGAGTTCTCTAAGGGGTTCAATAAGCTCAAAACCAAGTTCCTCCGGGAGGCCGCCGACGTTGTGATGGCTCTTTATGGAGGCAGTCGGGCCGCCGTGGGCAGGGACACTCTCAATAACGTCTGGATAGAGCGTCCCCTGGGCAAGGTATCTGGCACCACTGCGTCTGAGGCGGAGGGCTTCTTCCTTGAATACGGCTATAAATTCGTGTCCTATAATCTTCCGCTTCCTCTCAGGGTCTACTACCCCACGGAGCTTCTTCAGGAACCGCTCCCTGGCATCTACTATGTGTAGCTCCAGCGGGAAGAACTCCGTAAAGGTCTTCTTTATGTCCCCGGCCTCTCCCTCCCTGAGGAGTCCAGTGTCTACAAAGATACAGGCCAGTTGGTCACCTATTGCCTTGTATATGAGGCTGGCCACCACGGTGGAATCCACACCACCCGATAAGGCACATACCACCCTATCCTTGCCCACCCTCTGGCGTATCTCTTCCACTGACTTTTCTATATAGGAACTCATCTGCCAGTCCCCTTTACAGCCGCATACCTCAAAGAGGAAGTTCCTGATAATCCTGGAGCCACAGGGGGTGTGGCTGACCTCGGGGTGGAACTGGACGCCGTAGAAGTCCCTGTCCTTGTGTTTTACTACTGCATAGGGACAATTCGCGGTGTAGGCCAGGGATATGAATTCTTCAGGCAGGTCACTGACCTGGTCTCCGTGGCTCATCCAGACCGTCTGGCTGTCTCCAATATGACTGAGCAGGGTGGAAGGGTGGGTAATGACCAGGTGGGCCCGTCCGTATTCCCTGCCCCTGGAGGCCCTGACCTGCGCCCCCAGGAGTTGGCAACCTATCTGCATCCCGTAACAGATACCAAGGAGGGGTACACCGAGTTCTAGTAACCCTTTATTGCATACCGGGGCACTGTCTTGATAAACACTGGCAGGCCCGCCGCTGAGGATTATCCCCCTGGGTCTCAGGGATTCTACCTCCTCAAAGCTGACATTGTAGGGGATAATCCTTGAATATACGTTGTTCTCCCTCACACGGCGGGCGATAAGCTGGGCGTACTGGGAGCCGAAGTCCAGGATGAGGATAAGGTCTTTATTGAGGGTCTCCACCAAACGGATACTTCTGTAAAAAAATTACACCTTAATCAATATAGTAACTATTGTAGTAACCCAGGTAACTATAATAATACCCACAAGCCATCTGAAATTCGTATGGAGTTCTTTTCTTATCTCGCCCACTTCCACCTCAAGTTTATCTACCCTTCTAACCAATTGTTCCAGTATACCTTCTATCTTGCCCTGTCTTTTCTCTAGTTCTGGCAGCTTTTTTCTCCTATTAGACCTGCCCTTCGTCCGCCTCAGGCGGATTTGCGGTACTTCTTAGAAGAAAGCAGTGGCACTGTGCCCCTTATCACGTCAGGGGTAACCAGGTAGGTAGAGGGCACCCTCTGGGAGGGGAGGTGGTACATGGCATCCAGCATTAACTCCTCAAAGATAGAGCGCAGGGCCCTGGCCCCTGTGCCCCTTTCTATGGCCTTCTGAGCTATCTCCTCCAGGCCCTCAGGGGTGAACTCCAGCGTGGCCTTCTCCATATCAAAGAATTTCTGGTACTGTTTGACCAGGGCGTTACGGGGCTCCGTCATGACCTTGACCAGTTCTTCTTTACCAAGGGGCGTAAGGGGGGCCATTATATGGAGCCTCCCTACAAACTCTGGTATCAAGCCATATTCTATCAGGTCTTCGGCCTTCACCCGAGAGGTAAGCTCCCCTTTGGGAAGCTCCGTGGTCTGACTCTTCTCAAAACCTATTGCCCTCTTGCCGATCCTGCGGCCGATTATGTCTTCTATCCCGTGGAAGGTGCCGCCACAGATGAATAATATATTGGTGGTATCTACGGGTATAAACTGTTGTTCGGGGTGCTTCCTGCCCCCTTGAGGCGGGACGTTGGCCACGGTCCCCTCCAGCATCTTTAAGAGGGCCTGCTGTACGCCCTCCCCGGAGACGTCCCGGGTGATGGAGGGGTGAGGTCCTTTACGGGCTATCTTGTCAATCTCATCAACATAAACAATCCCCTTTTCTGCATACTGGACGTTATAACTGGCGTTCTGGAGGAGTTTTAATAATATGTTCTCTACGTCTTCGCCTACGTAACCCGCCTCCGTAAGGGTGGTGGCATCGGCTATGGCAAAGGGGACGTTCAGGAACTTGGCCATAGTCCTGGCCAGGAGGGTCTTTCCCGAACCAGTGGGGCCTATGAGGAGGACGTTGCTCTTGTCTATCTCCACGTCTTTTGAAGCACCTGTTATTAGCCGCTTGTAGTGGTTATAAACTGCCACGGCCAGTATCATTTTGGCCTTCTCCTGGCCTATTACGTACTCGTCCAGATGTGCCCTTATGGCGGTGGGGGGTGGTATCTTTTCTATGAGCTTCCCAGTGGGAATCTTCTCCTCTTCTTTACTCTTGAGGAGAGACCTGCACGCCTCCACACAGTCATCACAGATGTACACGTTGGGATTGCCCTGTATGAGACGGTTTACTACCTCATAACTCCTGTTACAAAAGGAACAAGCCTTTCCTATCTCTTCTTTCTTCTTTGTCATATCCTATTTGACTGGTATTGTAAGAATGGTTACTGGCGTAAAGGGTATCTGGTCCTGGTCTTGAATGGCAGTGGGCAGTAGTCTTAACTGTTCTTGTACGTCACTCGCAACTATAGGAT
>JASEHG010000077.1 GCA_030018855.1 Candidatus Brocadiaceae bacterium | reverse complement strand
CTACAAGGACACGCATAGACTCTAACTCTCCACAGTCATGGTAGGGGCACGTTGCAACGTGCCCCCTCCATCAGCTAATCCATCATTCAGACGTTTGGCCAGGGACTTCAACCCCTCAAAGGCCCCATAATCTATCCCCATCCCCATCCGCCTCAGGCGGACAAAGGTGGACTTATTGTGGCTAAGGGGCTCATGGGTTACCTGTGGACAGAGGGCCGCGGCCCCCTTGAATTCCTCGGTACCAGGGATGGGCGAATACTCCGCCAGTTTTATCCTTGCACCCAGTCCATTCACCAGCTCCATAGCCTCCGCTACCTCCTCAACGGTCTGTCCTGGAAGGCCCACAAGGAGATACACCCCGATATCCCTAGTGGAATAGCCTGCCGCCCGCAAACACCCCAATGCCCTCTCCAGTTCCTGATTATTCACCTTATGGCCTGAGGCACCCTGCACCCTTAGGGAGGTGCCCTCAAAACCCAGCCTCAAGGTACTAAAACCTGCCTCCCGGAGGAGGCGGGCCAGGGAGAGGTCTATGTATCTTGGGTGGAGACCGTTAGGCGTATGGAAGCGGACCTTCAACCCCTTTTTAATTAGCAACTCCAGTATGGGGATAATATGTCTCTCTGAATCTACCAGCAGGGCATCATCGTAAAAGGCAATATCCTCCACACCCAGTTCGTTGACGTAATACCCTATCTCGGCCGCCACCCCTTCCGGTCCCCTGCGGAGGAAGCTCGGCCCAAGGAGGAAGGAGGCACAGTAGGTACATCGGAAGGGGCAGCCCCTGGAGGTAAGCATACTGACCGAAGCCAGGTCCTGGTAAAGGTCATAGGCTGGTAGCGGCCATTCTTCTATCCATGTCTTAACCCGACCATAGTCCCGCTCCCTCTTGCAAAGCCTGTCCGCCAGTTTCAAGACCTCCACCTCCCCAGGCCCCTTGACAACATAATCCGCACCCGAATTCTCCCTGGCATGTCCATGGCAGAGGCTGGCATAAATGCCCCCTAATGCAACGGGCACAGAAGGAAATACAGATTTTACCATCCTTATGGCCTCAAACACCCCTGGGTACCAGTACGTCATGTGGGAGGTCACACACACCAGTAGGGGGACGTTGCAACGTGCCCCTACCAATCTGGCCATAAATTCCTCGGGCGGCATCCCGTAGCGTTTGAAACGCCTGGGGATGCCCCTAAAGATGGGTGGTTTCTCTATCTCCTGGGATTGAAAATACCCAATCCCATAGGGTTTTTGCCTCTGATTTACCTGTAGGGGCGACCCGACGGGTCGCCCCTGGTAGAGGCAGTCTACCAGATGCACCTCATAACCGTAGTGGCGGAGGGTGGAGGCTATATAGAGGAGTCCCAGGGGCTTTGCCCACAGGTCAAAGGCGGTAAAATCATGGACCCAGGGGTTTATTAATAGGATATGGGAGGACATGAGTTATCACATAGTAGCGCGGCTCATTGAGGGCAAAGCGATGCAATCCATAATACCCTATTGACAAGGCCAGGGGGTGAATCTATCATCTAGTTCTTAGGGTGGCCCGACGGGTCACCCATATTTTTGATACGGTGAGAAGTCTATCCCTTCCTAACTCTTATGTCAAGTCGTGTCACGCCGTAGGCGGATCTGCCTTCGGCATGACCTGAGGCAGATTCGCCCATGGCGAAGAATACCAAACCGTCTAAGAAGCCCAGTCCGCCTGGTAGGGGCACGTTGCAACGTGCCCTTACAACTGGGCAGAGCCAAAAGAGTCTGACCCTCGGTGAACTTGCCCACAGGCTCGGGGGAAAGGTGGTCGGAAATAAAGGCATATCTATCCGTGGGGTTATGACCATTGACGAGGCCCGGGAGGGAGACATTACCTTTATTGCCAACGAAAAATACTCAAAGAAACTGGCCACCACCAGGGCCTCGGCAGTGATTGTGTCTCCTGAATTTCAGGCAGTAGGGGCAACCCTTGCGGTTGCCCAAAAAAACAGGGCAGGGGCAAGCCCTGCCCCTACAAGGCCCGCCCTCCTGGTTACCGAAAACCCCTACCTTGCCTTCGCCAGGGCGGTAGACCTCTTTAAGCCAGAAGAAATCCATCCCAAAGGCATCCACCCTACCGCCACCATCTGCCCCACCGCCAGGTTGGGCCAGGAGGTGAGCATATATCCGAGGGTCTTCGTGGGTGAACGTACACGGCTTGGGGAGCGGGTGGTCATCATGCCCAACGTTTACGTCGGGGAGGACTGCCAGATAGGGGAGGATACCATCCTGTATCCCAACGTGGTCATCTACACCGGTACCATAATAGGGAAGGGGGTACGGATACATTCTAACACGGTCATCGGTAGCAGTGGCTTCGGCTTCGCCCCGGAAGAGGAGGGCTACTTCCCCATCCACCAGGTTGGAAACACTATACTGGAAGACGAGGTGGAGATAGGGGCCAATACTACGATACAGCGCGGGGCCCTTGGAGCTACAAGGATTGGCCGGGGCACCAAGATAGGCAGTCAGGTGCAGATAGCCCACAACGTAGAGATTGGAGAGAACACCCTGCTCATCGGCCAGGTAGGCATCGCCGGAAGCGCCAAGATAGGCAGTCGTGTCATACTGGCAGGGGGGGTAGGGGTGGTGGGGCACGTCACCGTCGGCGACGACGTGAAGGTGGGGGCAAGGTCTGGGGTAACCAACGACCTCCCAAGCGGAGGGACCTACCTGGGCTACCCTGCCGAACCCATTAAGAAGATGCGCCGCACCCAGGTGGCCATGCACAGACTGCCAGCGATGATGGAACTACTCAGGTCTCTAAAGAAGCAGGTAGCAGAGATAGAAGAGAGGCTCTCCAAATGAATTGCAAATTACAAATTTCAAATTCCAAATTCTAAATTTGTAATCTGTAATTTGCAATCCGTAATCTACATTTAATGGAAAAGATTGGACTCATAGCAGGGAACGGGCGATTCCCCGTCCTCTTTGCCAAGGGGGCCAGGGAGAACAACGTCCAGGTGGTGGCCGTTGGGGTAGAGGGAGAGACCAACCCCGAGATAAAACACTACGTTGAGAGCCTCCACTGGATAAAACTCGCCCAGCTTGGTAAGCTGATTAGGATTCTTAAGCAAGAAGGTATCACCAAGGCAGTTATGGCCGGGGGGCTGACCAAGTCCAGTATGTACTCCCGTTTCCGTTTCCTGAAGTTCAGGCCCGATTGGAGAGGTATAACCCTCTTCTACAGGAAGGTAAGGGACAGGAACGACCACACCCTCCTTGCGGCCGTGGCAGACGAGCTGGCGAGGGATGGCATAGAACTGCTCAGCTCGGTAACCTTCGTGCCCCAACTCCTTGCCCCAAAGGGCTGCCTTACCTGGAGGAGTCCCTCTCAAAGGGAGACGGAGGACATAGAGTTCGGCTGGCCCATCGCCAAGGAGATAGCCCACCGCCAGATAGGTCAAAGCATAGTGGTCAAAGAGAAGGTGGTGCTGGCCGTAGAGGCTATTGAAGGGACCGACGAGGCCTTGAGACGGGGGGGCAAGCTTGGCCGCAGTGGGGTGGTGGCCATAAAGGTCGCCAGGGAGGACCTGGACCTGCGCTTTGACATCCCCACCGTTGGCCCTGAGACGGTCAAGACCCTTAGAGACGCAGGGGTATCCTGCCTGGCTATTGAGGCGGGGAAGACCCTTGTCCTGGACAAGGGGGAGATGGTTAGACTGGCCGATAAGGAAAGTATTTGTATTATTGGCCTTTAGACTACTTGCGGTGTGCAAAATCGCACTTATCAGTTTCCGCCATTTTCACAAGGCTAACTTTCACTAGATACAAAAGTAAGCTAAATAAAGGTGAGGGGTGGAGATAATGAAAATAGATGACAAGATATTAGAATTACTTAATTTGAAAGAAGTGAACGATTTTATTCGTCTATTTCAACATTTATGTGGGCAAGAACTTTCCCAAATAAATCTACAGGATAGAATTCTTTTACAGAATATTTGTGAGAAACCGAACCTTGATTTGGACTATGAGCAACTCAACACTATATTGCTTATTTTGAATCAACCTACAGTCAGTGAAGAATTTTTCAAATTCTTTTTTGAAGGTGAGAAAATAGAAAACCTAGAACAACTTAAGCGTGGTGTATCCAAGTTTCGTGCGTATGCCATGCTTTGCTATGGGAACTTCAGATTCGCTTATAAAGACCTGTCTAGGATGGAATCTAATAAGTTCAAGCAAATTGCTCAAGGCTTTTCCCCTGAAAGAGAAAATGAAACGAAAATTTGTATGGAAAAACGCCCAGATAGGCTAATAGAAATCGAAAGCATTCCAAAAGAAGAAACATACTTCTTAGGGTATTTGTCCGGTGCCCAAGTTAATAGGGACTTTATGACTTTTGCAGCTGTATATTCTCTAAGAAAAAGCTTATCCGCAGAAAAAACCTTTGAAACCTTGAAGGAAATATTTCCATCAGAAAGAGACCCACAAAAAATGTTCAGTGATATAGACAAAACCAAAAAAGACATTGCGGAACTTGATGAGGTGGAGAGTTTAGATTTAGATCAAACTTCTGAAAAACTCGTCAATATACGTAAAAGGCTTGAGGCTACTAGAAAAATTGGGCAAAAGAATACTGATACATATCTTACATTGGATTATATGGACGTATATGTCGCTACTTCTATGCGCGAGAAATGGGAATACCTGGATTGTTGGAATTTTACGAATAAAGTATTCCAAAATGAGGGCCTTAAAGAATTAAAGATAAGGTATTTTGACCCCACTCAATCTTACGTTTTTGGCCGTATTGACAAGGGGCTAATAGAAGGCTTAATGTTAAAAAGAGCTGAATGTACATTATATTTGGTACAAGAAACAGACACATTGGGAAAAGATTCAGAACTTGCAGCAACATTAGCACAGGGCAAACCAGTCATTGCTTTCGTACCAAATATCGAAGGGAAAGAACAAATGTATAAAGAAAAATACAAGAGCTACGGACTTCGTTTTCTTGCAAAAAGGCTAATGCTTTTAGAGGCAGAGGAAACACTTGAACAACTTTCTTTGCAAGAGAAACTTGCCAGTAAGTTCGGTCATAATTACGAAAACACATTAAACGATTCCAGGGAAAAGGTACGGGAATATTTTGATTTGCGTTTGTTTTATTCATGGGAAAGTAAGTCGCAAGAAAAGCTTAGAAAGGATAACAACGACTTTGATGTTCTATGGGAGATGCTTGTTGAAGTAGAAAAGTTTTATCTTAATAAAAGAGCCGATACGCTACTAAAAGCACACCCGTTGGCGATACAAGTAGATATAAATACGGGCATAGCTAACGGTGTATTGGTAGTTAGGGATGAGAATGATTGTGCGCAATTGCTTCGTAAAATTCTTACGAATGATCTAGATTTCGAAATTGTACATGAAGCTGAAGAAAAAGTGACAATACTTAAAGAAAACATGATTTCAAACTCCCCTTATAGAGTTGTTACTGATTACGAAAGGTTAACAAATTCTTTCTGGAATTTTTACTTGACATGACTTAAAAAGAGAATACAATTCTTGCCAACCTTTTAAGAAAATAATAAAATAACGATAGAAAGGAGTGTAAACAAATGAGAATCAGAAAGGCTAAGGCGACGGACCTTACGTGGGAAGAAAAGAATCCTGCTGTTTATGGTAAACTTTTAACCATCAACGAAGATTTTTTCAAAAAGCTAAAGCTCGAAGAACCAACAAAGAAACCATCTCCTAGCCCTTAATGGCTTTTTCAATGTTTTTAAAGACTTCTTCTTTTCCCAGGATAGAACTTTAGTAATACTTTGGCTACGTAGTATCAAACCTCCTTTTGACATCCCCACCGTTGGCCCTGAGACGGTTAAGACCCTTAGAGACGCAGGGGTATCCTGCCTGGCTATTGAGGCGGGGAAGACCCTTGTCCTGGACAAGGGGGAGATGATTAGACTGGCCGATAAAGGGGGTATAAGTATTATTGCCCTGTAGGGGCGATCCGCCTGAGGCGGACGGTCGCCCAAAATAATAGGGCAGGTGCAAGTTGAAAATCCGCCGTGTTCTGGGCGGGACCTGCCCCTACTGCCTACTGCTCACTGCAGTCTCCAGCCCTATCTCTTCATCAGTAAGATAACAGGCCGGGTCGGGGGACCAGATGTCCCCGTAGTAGGCCTCGGCACGGGCGCGGAAGTTCCCACCACAGACATTGAGCCACTTGCATTGGGAACAGCGACCCTTTACGTACTTGTTCTTATCCTTCAGCTTGGCCATGAAGGGGTTAGAGGTGTCTTCCCATATCTCGCTGAAGGGGCGTTCCCGTACGTTACCCAGGACTATGTGGCGCCAGAACTGGTCGGGATGCACGGTGCCGTCCCAGCTTACACAGCCAATGCCCTTCCCCGAACTGTTACCCTCATTCCACTGGAGGAGCTGGTAGACCTCTTGTGCCCTCCTGGGGTCCTCCCGCAGGAGACGCAGATAGATGTAAGGGCCGTCGGCATGGTTGTCCACGGTAAGTACCTCAATCTTGTGCCCCTGGTCATGGAGTTCTTTGGCCTTGTCCATAATCAGGTCCACGACCTGCCTCGTCTCCTCGTGGTTGAGGTCTTCCTTGATAAGCTTTGAGCCCCTGCCTGCATAGACCAGGTGATAGAAGCATACCCTGGGGATACCCTCCTGTTTTATAAGTTCAAATATGTCTGGTATATCCGGGGCGTTGCCCCTGTTAATAGTGAAACGGAGTCCCACCTTAATGCCCTCAGTCATGCAGTTACGGATACCCTGGATGGCCATATCAAAGGCCCCTTCCACGGCACGGAAGCGGTCATTAGTCTCCCTCATCCCATCCAGGCTGACCCCCACGTAGGATAGCCCCACGGACTTTAATTCCCTGGCCTTCTCCCTGGTAATGAGGGTACCATTGGTACTGATTACGGCCCTTAGCCCTTTGGCCTTGGCGTGGTGGGCCAATTCCAGGAGGTCTGGCCTCATGGTAGGCTCTCCCCCTGAGAAGAGCACTACCGGGACGCCATACTGGGCCAGGTCGTCCAGGAGGGCCTTACCTTCCTGGGTAGTCAATTCATTGGGATACTCAATGTCCCTGGACTGGGAGTAGCAGTGGATGCACTTCAGGTTGCAGCGCTGGCCCATACTCCAGACTATCACGGGCTTCTTGTCACTGGAAAATTGCAGCAGGTGGGAGGGTAGCCTCTTTGACTCCCTGCCGTAGCGGAGGGCGTCAGAGGGCTCAACGGTCCCGCAGTATAATTTGGAGATACCAATCATGCTAATCTAAACATTTACCACAGGATGCAGTACCCGTCAAGCCCTAACCAGGAGATAGGGAATAAGAGGTAGTAACATTATTCCCTACTCCCTATTCCCTACCCCCTCTAAGCCCTACCTTGCAAAGGCGTAGAGCTTGCCGCTGTCACAGCCCACGTACACCGTGCCTTCGGCGTCTATGGCAGGGGAGCTGGCTACGGAGGCCCCTGTATCGTAGCTCCACTTTAGCTGACCGTCCGGGCCGATGGCATAAAACTTTCCATCCCAGGAACCAATATAAACGGTACCGTCCGAACCAAGGGTCGGGGAGGAACTGACGCTGTCCCCTGTCTGGAAGGCCCATTTCTTCTGCCCCTGGGGGCTTACCGCATAGACCTTGCCATCTTTGGCACCGAAGTAGACCGTCCCATCCGCCCCCAGGGAAGGGGAGGAGTATATCCAGGAACCAGTTTCAAACTTCCACTTCGGCTCTCCCTGGGGAGAGAGGGCATACAGGATGCCATCGTTGGCGCCGAAGTACACCGTCCCATCAGGCCCGACACAGGGGGTGGTGTCCACCTTGTCCCCTGCCTGGAAGCTCCACCTCTTTTTTCCTGAGGCCGGGTCAATTGCATGGAGTTGCCTGTCCCTGGAACCTACATAGACAGTACCATCGTGGGCTATTGCCGGGGAGGAGGCTACGATACTGTCCCCCGTCTGGTACGTCCATCTAAGTGCCCCCTCCTGGTTAATGGCATAAAGCTTGCCATCCCAGTTCCCGACGTAAACGGTGCCATCCGGGCCCACGGTCGGGGAGGACAGGATTTCTCCGCCCATCCTGAATTTCCATTTCTCCTTCATGTCCGGCCCAACGGCAAAGAGGACCTTATCACGGCAGCCAAAGTAAACGGTACCGTCCTGGGCAACGGCAGGGGAGGAAAAGATGGCGCTCTGGGCAGGGTAGAACCATTTGGTATGGCCGTCTGGCCTTATGGCGTAGAGGTTCCCGTCCATACCCCCCACGTACACGGTACCATCACCCCCCACGGTTGGGGAAGATATAATGTGGTCTTCCGTAGGGTAACTCCATTTAACGTTGGCCTTCTGGGCCCCTAGAAAGGTGCTCCTGCCCGTGTGCTGGGCATCGTGCTTGAAGAGGGGGTATGGGTTCTCTACGGATTGTGCCCCCTCTACCCCCTCCACACGATACAGGCCACAGAGAAAAAGGGCCAGCAGGCAGTAAGCAGTAATCCGCATCAGGTGGGCAATGGCGAATTCG
>JASEHG010000076.1 GCA_030018855.1 Candidatus Brocadiaceae bacterium | reverse complement strand
TCTCCTGGAAGACCTCCCTTGCCCTGAGTCTGCGGACAGGGCGACCTGTCCTGGGGTTTATGAGTTCGTACTCCGTATCCTCCTCCACGGCCTTCATAAAGGCGTCGGTCACCCCTACTGAGATGTTAAAGTTAGTCAGGATTCCCTGCCTGCCCTTGGAGTGGATGAATTCCAGTACGTCCGGGTGCTGGACGTGGAGTACGGCCATATTGGCCCCACGGCGGAAGCCCCCCTGGTTTATAACCTCCGTGGACTCGTTGAAGATCCTGATGAATGAGACTGGGCCGCTGGCCGGGCCGCCAGAGGTGCTGACTACGTCATTTTTGGGCCTTAGGCGTGAGAATGAGAATCCAGTCCCACCACCACTCTGGTGGATAATGGCCGCCTGTTTTACGCTCTCAAATATACCCTCAATAGAGTCCTCTACCGGGAGGACAAAGCAGGCGGCCAACTGTTGTAGCTCCCTCCCCGCATTCATCAGGGTGGGGGAGTTCGGGAGAAATTCCAGTCCCGACATTATCTCGTAGAAGGTCTCCGCCGCCTCCTCTGCATCCTCCCCGTACAGGGCATCTGGCTGGGCCACATTCCTGGCCACCCTCAGAAAGAGTTCCTCCGGGGTCTCTATCGGACTACCCGTGAGGTCTTTCTTTAGATACCTCTTCTTTAATACAAGGAGGGCCGTAGCCCCCAGCTCCAGTCTACCTTTATGGCCCATGCTTCGTACCTCCACTACATATTGTATATCATATGGAAGGAAATGTCTACAGGTAGTATACTCAAAATAGACATCAGACGGTAGGTATCGGGCAGTAGAGTAGATACTAGGGACTAAGCACTAAGCACTATGCACTAAAATATGTGGTTTCTGCTTAGCACTTAGTCCCTAGTGCCTACTGTTTATTTCAGCCCATACCTATCAAGTTTTCTGTAGAGGGTACGCTCACCTATACCCAGTAGCCTGGCGGAGGCCTCTCTATTGCCCCCTACTGAGGCAAGGGTGTTCTTTATGAGTTCCTTTTCCATCTCTTCAATGGATACCCCCACGAGGTCTCTGGGGTCCATTGGCCGTGCCAGTGGGCCTTTTTCTGGTGGTACGGTCGCCAGGCCCCATATTCGCCCGGAAGATATGTGCTCAGGGATGTCCTCCACCTTAAGGACCCCATCCAGACTCATGACTACCATACTCTCTATGCAGTTCCTTAGCTCCCTCACGTTCCCAGGCCAGGGATAGTTGAAGAGTCTCTTCCTGGCCTCCTGGGTAATGGTGCACGTCCCTCTCCCATGCGTGGAAGAGAACTCCTTAAGGAAACAATCTATAAGGAGTGGGACATCATCCTGTCTTTCTCTCAGTGGAGGGACTTTGATGGAAACCACGTTGAGTCTGAAGTAAAGGTCTTCCCTGAACTTTCCGGCCTTCACGAGTCCCTCCAGGTCTTTGTTGGTAGCCGCAACAATCCTGACGTCCACCGGGACTGGCTCATTGCTCCCCACCTTGATTACCTTTCCGTCCTCCAGCACCCTAAGTAGCTTGGCCTGTATGGCTAAGGGCATGTCCCCTATCTCGTCCAGTAACAAGGTGCCCCTGTGGGCATGTTCAAACTTTCCTTTCCTCTGGCAGATAGCCCCCGTGAAGGCCCCTTTCTCGTGCCCAAAGAGTTCGCTCTCCAGTAGGCCCTCCGGGATGGCCGCTGAATTCAATACCACAAAGGGGCGGTTCTTTCTTGGGCTGTAATAGTGGAGGGACCTTGCGATAAGCTCCTTGCCCGTACCACTTTCACCACCGATGAGTACCGTGGCGTTGGTGGGGGCTACCTGTTTTAGCAGGCTGTTGATACGCTGCATCCTGGGGCTCCTGCCCACTATCTCGGGGAAGGGGAGTCCCTTTACCCAGGGTCTAAGGGCCTGGGGGAAACTCTCCACGAGGGTCTGTTTTTTTATTGCCTCCTCTACTGCTATCCTGAGTTGATGTGCGTTGACGGGTTTCTGGAGGAAGGTGGTAGCCCCTTTTTGCATGGCGGCTACGGCTAATTCTACGGTGCCGTACCCGGTGAGGAAGATTACCTGGGTTCGGGGGAGGTGCTCCCTGGTTTCCTTAAGGACTTCCATGCCGTCCACGTCCTTCATAACCAGGTCTGTAATAACCACGTCAAACCCGCCATCAGGTGTGGCCCTACCCCCCCGTCTTATATGTCTGAGACCCTCTCTACCTTCAGTGGCAACTATACAGTGGTACCCCACTTTCTCCAGGGCCTCTGCTGCAGCCTTGGCGTGGGAATCTTCGTCATCTATTACTAATACCCTTACTGCGGGTCTCATTGCCTATCCATTCTAAAAAAGAAGTTCAAAGGTTTAATCCGCCTTAGGCGGAAAGGGTTTAAGGGGTTCTGTCTCCAAGGGTAAGTGGATTATGAAGCCGCTGCCCTTCCCTTCCGTACTCTCCACGGAGATACTACCCCCGTGCCCCTGTATGATACGTTTTGCCGTAGGAAGCCCCAGCCCAGTCCCTTTCTTTTTTGTAGAGAAATAAGCCTGGAATATCTTGTCCTGATGGTGCTTGGGGATACCTGTGCCGGTATCGGTTACTCTTATGTGGACGTGCCCTTCTTTGTGAGAGGTGCTTACTGAGAGTCTGCCTCCCTGGGGCATGGCCTGTTGTGCATTGATAATAATGTTAAGGATGGCCTGCTTTATCAGGCCCGTATCCAGTCTGGCTATCGGCATGTCGGGGGCATAGTCTCTGACAACTTCTATACCGTTTCTTTTTGCCTCTGGTGCTATGAAGTCTATCACCTCATCCACTACCTGATTTATATCCTGTTCCAGCAGTTCCAGGCTGCCCCCCTTAGCGAAGCGGAGAAAATCGCTAAGGACTTCTTCCAGCCGCTGTATCTCTTTTTGTAATACGCAGACCCTCTTGAGGGTCGCCTCGGCTTTTCCATTAAGGGTGGTATCCGCCCCTTTCTCCGCCTCAGGCGGATCAAGGGCAGACTGAGGTGGACTCCCAACGATGGTCTGAAGCTCTTCTTGGAGGAGTTGGAGGTTGAGGCTGATGGTGGAGAGGGGGGTCCTCAACTCATGGGCGAGACCAGCAGCCAGGGTGCCCAGGGCGGTATCCACCCCTTCACTTCGCTCAAGGGCAGGCTTAGATGAACCTGGTGCTAGCGGGGTGGATTGAGCGACAGGGGCACCCTCTATTTTGGGGTCTATTGATCCGCCTGAGGCGGGCAATGGATCTTTTCCCGGCAGCATGGCTTTTGCCCCTTCTCCGCCTGAGGCGGATCGGGGCAGGTCTTGAGGGCTAGGGCCCGAAGGGTTACTGGTCTCCGTATAGAACCCTGGACATGGGTCTTTGTGAAAAAATGAGCCAGGAAGCACAACCCTTTCTTCCCGGCTCATTATATGGTGTTCTAGTCTTAAGTACTACTCACGCGGACAACGTTCTGGGCCTGTAGCCCTTTGGATCCCTCCGTCAAATCAAACTCTACTTTCTCTCCATCCTCCAAGGTCCTAAAACCATCCCCATTAATGCTTGAGAAGTGCACGAAGACGTCCTTCCCTCCATCGTGCTCTATGAAACCATAACCCTTCTTTGCGTCAAACCACTTTACCTTACCGGTGACCCTCGTTGCCATTCTGATAATCTCCTTACTCTGAAAAACATTAAAAATTTCTCACCTTCGCCACAAAAACTGGCGAATCTCCGCCTTCCTTCGTCAGGACAGGTCTTTCTGGCGGACTTTACTACTAACTCAAGGACTTTTCTTCTTTTACCTCACCTCCTAGAAAAATTTAATGGACCTTAGAGGATAGCAGAACTAACTTATTACCTCACTTACTGGAGGATTGGTAGCACGTTCTTTAAGGGCAGCCTTTCGGCTGAGCCTTATGCGTCTCTGGTCGTCTATTCCTATGACCTTTACCCAGGTCTCATCACCCACTTTTAGTACGTCCTCTAGCTTCTTTACGTAACTGTCGGAAAGCTCCGATACGTGAAGGAGGCCGTCCTGGCCAGGTAATACCTCTACAAAGGCCCCGTACTCCTTAATGGCCACGACCTTGCCCAGGTATATCTTTCCTACAGTGACCTCCTCGGTCATACCCGCTATGATGGCCTTGGCCTTTTCAGCTGCTTCCGGAAAAGTAGAGGAGATAATTACCGTGCCGTCGTTCTCAATCTCCACCCTGGCCCCGGTATCTTCTTGTATCTTCTTTATTACCTTGCCACCCGGGCCAATGACTGCCCCTATCTTGTCGGGGTTTATCTTTATCCTGAGCATCCTTGGGGCATGGATGGATATCTCTTGCCTGGGTTTATCCAGTACTTTAATCATTTCCTTGAGGATATGTAACCTGCCCTCCCTGGCCTGATAGAGGGCCGTTCTGAGGGTCTTTTCGTCCAGCCACGGTATCTTCAGGTCCATCTGTAAGGCCGTGATGCCATGCCGGGTGCCTGCCACTTTGAAATCCATGTCTCCGCAGTGGTCTTCCGTCCCCAGGATGTCCGACAGTACCACCGTCTCCTCTCCTTCCTTCACCAGGCCCATAGCTATCCCTGCCACAGGTTCCTTTATGGGTATCCCTGCGTCCATCAAGCAGAGGGTGCCGCCGCAGACCGTACCCATGGAGGAGGAGCCGTTAGACTCCAATATGTCGGATACTATACGTATGGTATAAGGGAACTTTTGATGCGGGGGTATAATGGCCTCCAGTGCCCTTTCTGCCAGGTTGCCATGCCCTATCTCCCTCCTGGAAGGCCCGAACACCGGTTTGACCTCTCCAACGCAGAAAGGTGGGAAGTTGTAATGGAGCATGAATTTTTTAGAATACTCCTCTTCCAGGGTATCCATCCGTTGTTCGTCCAGGGTTGTCCCCAGGGTGGTTACCACCAGGGCCTGGGTCTCCCCTCGGGTAAAGAGGGCCGAACCATGCGTCCTGGGGAGGATACCTACCTCGCAGGAGATGGGCCTTATTTCCTCCGGACGCCTGCCATCCACCCTCTTATGTTCCTTTATTATTAACTCCCTAATCGCCTCTTCCTCAAGCTTGGCAAAGATGGCCTTCACCTGGCTATCCGTCGCCTTGGCGTTGTCACCGCCTGCGTATTTTTCTATGAGCCGTTCCAATACGACCTTAAGGGCCTGACTCCTGGCCTGTTTCCCGGGGGTAACGCCCTTGCTCTTTATCTCCCCGTAAGCCTCTGCTCTTATGGCGTCGTAGAGTTCTTTCGGCAGGGGGGGAGCTTCAAAGGGTTCCTTTTTCTTGGCGCATGTCCCCATGAGTTCTTGCTGGAGCTGGACTATCTCCTTGATGGCCTGCTGACCAAAGAGTATTGCCTGGACCATGTCGTCCTCACTAACCTCTTTGACCGCTGACTCCACCATGATGATCCCGTCTTCCGTACCGGCAATCACCAGGTCCATGTCGCTGTCTTCTAACTCGCTGTGGGTGGGGTTCAGTACAAGACTCCCTTTTAGTCTCCCCACCCTTACGGCTCCCACGGGTTTAGGAAATGGGATACTGGAAATGGATAGGGCGGCCGAGGCCCCTATAATGGCCAGCACGTCGGGGTCGTTTTCCTTATCGGCAGAAAGGACGCTCGTCATTATCTGGATGTCCCTCTTATACCCTTCGGGGAAAAGTGGCCTGAGGGGTCTATCTATTAGTCTCATGGTTAAGGTCTCTTTTAGGGTGGGTCTCCCTTCCCTTTTAAAGAAGCCCCCAGGGAATTTGCCGGCCGCATAGGTCTTCTCCCTGTAGTCCACTGTCAGGGGGAAGAAATCTATCTCCCTCTCAGCACCAGCGACGGCTGTTGCTAGAATTATCGTATCCCCATATCTGACTGTTACTGCCCCATCGGCTTGTCTGGCGACCTTGTTACTTTCTATACTTAAAAGTCTGTCTCCAACTACCTTCTCTACCTTGAATATTACCATCTATCCTCTTCTTTCAACTCCTCAAAAAAATTATCTCCAAAATCTCCTGTCTCATCCGCCTTAGCGCCTTAATCCCAGTCTGTTGACGATGTTCTTGTACCTTTCCTGGTCCCTTTCACTAAGGTACCCCAGGAGGGCCGAACGCCTGCCCACCATCTGGAGTAGCCCTCTACGGGAGGTGTGGTCCTTTTTGTGCTCTTTAAGGTGCTCGCTAAGCCTGTTAATCTTCTCCGTCAAGAGCCCAATCTGGACCTCTGGGGAGCCAGTATCCGTCTCGTGAAGCCTGAGTTCCTTCATCAAATTAACCTTGCGTTCCTTTTCTACTACCATCTCTCTTTTCTCCAAAGTTAAACATTCTAAGGTTTATTGAATGATTTTGCAATACAAAAATATTACTCCAAACATGGCGGGGGAATCGGGCTATTCCATAGGGAGCACACTTGCCACGTCCTGGATGTAGTGTTCCGCCCATAACTCATCAGGAGACATGAAGGTTACTATCAGGTAGCTCCCCTTGCAAAAGATTCCGCTAAAGCCTTCCTTGCCCTTAAGACAGATAATACCGTCTAACGCCTCGGAAGGTTCACCCCAGGACTGTCTGAGCTCAATATACCTTATTTTGCCCTTTTTGGCCCGCTCAGGGTCGGGATATTTTATAAGCAATAGCTTCTTTGTAGGAACACCTTTTTCTATTACATACTCACCTATAATGGCATCCGTATCCTTAACAAGGCCAAAGACATTCTCCTCCAGGGGTCTTTTGCTTATGTAAACGTTGTCCAGGACAATCTTCTGGTGGAAGAATTTTATACTGGTGTAAATTAGTCCCTCTGTTGGGAGATACTTCAACAACTTTGGGGTGGCACACGTGCCCCCAGGCAGCTTAGCTGATAAGGACTGGCCAATACTTACGACGTCTTCAGCCCTCACGGCAGTGGTGCTGGGTAACAGGCTCAGGTAGTATTGCCCCTTCCATACCCACAGGTTGTTATCCTGCAGGAAGGCCTCGTCGCCAAGGGAATACTCCGTCCCTGTCCTATTCAAGGTGTAGGCCCCAAAGGCGTCTTCTGTATCATCAAACCTCCAGACCTCCACCACTATCTCTTTACCCGTGCTATCCACATAGGAGGCTACTGCCACCTCCTGGAAGGAATAGGATAGATAGGGTTCGGCCCCACCGTCTATGTATTCGTAGAGTCTTTTCTCTCCGGAGTACACCTCCACTTTCTTCCCCTTCATACCCCAGTCCCCCACCTTTTGTGGGAAGAGGTATTTCATCTTATCTCCTGCGTATTCTTCAGCCCCCACTGTGGTCACGGACGCCTGTGGTTGAATCCCTTCCACCACGATGGCAGATTTACCGACCACCGGACAGGCATATTCACAGAACCCGCACCCCGTACATATCTCTTCCCTTACAAAGGGGCGGCGGAGTTCCCTGCCCTGTTCGTCCTTATATACGTTAAAATGTATGGCCTTTGTGGGGACAGGGCATACCTCTTCACATACCGCACAGTTGTGATCCTTCCAGTCCTCCTGGAGTTCGGGCAGACGGGCATGGGCCGCCCAGGGGATGCAACGGGTGTGGTCTATGTAGGCCTTTCCAATGGCCAGGGCCTGTTTCCTGGGTAGTTCTTGCGGCCTTATGGCCCCTGAGGGGCAGACCTGACTGCAGAGGGTACACGTGTACTCACAGTGTCCAATCCTGGGGATTAACCTGGGTGTCCAGGCCCCTTCCAGCCCGGCCTCCAACACTGTCGGGTGGAGTCCGTTAGTCTTACATACCCGCAGGCACTCCCCACACCTGACGCATCTGGCCAGGAATCCTTCCTCTGGCAGGGCCCCCGGGGGGCGAATCAGGCGGTGTCCTCCCTTGCCGGACCTCCATGGGAAATTAAATTTCCACATCGGGGCACTGCCTACACTCAAGAGACAGGCCGTGACTAACCCCCTCCTGGAAAGGTCTACCTCCTCCACCCTGGGCAGACCCCTGCCCGTGAAACGTATGGCGTTCTCCGGACATACCTCCTGACACTCCATGCACAGGATGCACTCCCCGGCCTGGGTGGCCATCCCTTCCCTGGTAATAGCCCCCATCCTGCACCCCCTCTGGCATATACCGCAGGCGGTACAACCCTCTATCACCCTCCTCTGGAAGTACGAACCTGTAGAGGCCAGGGACAGTATTGCCCCCATGGGGCAGAGGTTACGACACCAGTACCTTCGGTAGACGAGGCCCAGGGAGACGATGGAGAGAAAGAGTATCAGGAAGAGGGAATGGTTCCTATAGAAAGGCTCTTTGGGGGCGAAGAGGAGCTTATGAGAAAGCCCCTGGGCGTCTGCGGCCAGGGTAGATACCACTGGGAGACCCTGCAGGAAATCAAGAACCCCGCTGAGGAGGGCTACCAGGTAAGGGTGGGCCAGCATGGTATAGGTATTAGTGGCAAGGCTTAGCGGGTCAAACCACCCCACCATCTGCCGGCTTATAAAGAGGCTCAAGAGGAGGAAGGCAAGGAAATAAAATTTGAGCCGTTTGCCGTTGTATATCATGGGTAGGGGCGTATTTCCATGCGTCCCTACTCTCCAACCCCTGGAGAGTTTATCCGTCAGGTCTAGCGTTATACCAAAGGGGCACAACCACCCGCAGAAGAAC
>JASEHG010000075.1 GCA_030018855.1 Candidatus Brocadiaceae bacterium | reverse complement strand
CCGCCTTGTCTATGTAAACTTGTACGTCCGGATGGTCCTTCACCATCTGTAGCGTAACGAGTGGACTAGCACCTGTCTTCAATTTCACGGTAACTCCTTCTCAAATGTTCAAAAAGTAAGGTGCGTCACGACGCACCCTACACGACAAGTAGGGGCGAACGGCCGTTCGCCCCTACCTCTATAATTTCCTCCTCCACTGAGTCCCTTCGGGTTTATCTTCCAGGAGGATACCCAACTTGTCCAGTTGGCCGCGCAACTCATCGGCCAGTTGCCACTGCTTGACCTGACGTAGGCGGTTACGGGTCTCTATCAGGAGTTGGACTAAGGCATCCTCTTTTTCATCTCTACCCGTTGTTAACTGTGGGGCCTCAGTAATTATACCCAGGATGTCTCCCCCAAGGGTGCGATAGAAATTATCCATCTCCAGGAGGGCCTGGCGACTTATTTCCTGACCGGAACTCAGGATAAGGTTGGCTTCCCTTGAGAACTGGAAGAGGGCGGCCAGTGCCTCTGCGGTGTTAAAGTCATCGTCCATGGCCCCCAGGAAGAGCCTCCTGTGGGTCTCAATCTGATCCATGATAGCCTTTTCCGGGGCTAACTCCTTAGAGTATCTCAACCTCTCTTTTACCGTCTTTACGGCTATAAGGAGGTGTTCAAGTCCATTGGCGGCCCCCTCCAGGGCCTCCTCCGTGTAATCCAGTGGGCTGCGGTAGTGGGAATTCAGGATGAAGAACCGCACCACCATGGGTAGATGTCTCTCAAAGGCCTGTTTGAGGGTAACGAAGTTACCCAGGGACTTCCCCATCTTCTGCCCACCCACGGTTACCATGTTGTTGTGCATCCAATACCTCACAAACGGCCTTTCATTAGCGGCCTCGCTCTGGGCAATCTCGCACTCGTGGTGGGGGAAGACGTTCTCCAGACCGCCGCCATGGATATCAAAGGTCTCTCCAAGATACCTCATGGACATGGCTGAGCACTCCAGGTGCCAGCCAGGGAAACCCTCACCCCAGGGGCTTCTCCACCTGAGGATGTGTCCGGGCAGTGCCTTCTTCCAGAGGGCAAAGTCCAGGGGGTAACGCTTCTCAGGGTTAGGTTCTATCCTTATGGAGGACTGTAACTCCTCCAGTCTCCGTCCAGACAGCTTCCCGTAGCCCTCAAACCTCCTGACGTCAAAATACACCGAACCCCCCGCCTCATAGGCCTGCCCCTTCTCAAGGAGTTTCTCCACGAGTCCAATCTGCTCAGGTATGTGTCCCGTGGCCCTGGGGGATACGTCTGCCCTTAAGACGTTCAGGGCATCCATGTCCTCAAAGTAGCTCCTCATATACTTCTCCACCAGTTCCATGGGCTCAAGACGCTCCAGTCGGGCCCGCAGTTCTATCTTATCCTCCCCCGCATCGGCATTATCCGTGAGGTGGCCCACGTCGGTGATGTTCTGCACGTAGCGAACTTTATAACCCAGGTAGCGGAGGTAGCGTACCACCACGTCAAAGCTGACGTAGCTCTTGGCATGACCCAGGTGGGGGTGGTCATACACCGTAGGGCCGCATACGTACATGCCTACCATGCCCTCATGTAAGGGCTGGAATTCCTCTTTTTTCCTGGTTAATGTGTTGTATATCTTCAGGGTCATGGTTAATTACTTAGGTACGTGTCTTAGCACAATACCTTCCAGTATGTCCAGATTTTTGAGATTTAAGAAGTAATGGCATTCACCTACAAGTCTTTTAAAATCAGCCCTTCTTGCCAGCCAACCCACTCCATCAATAAAATTAACAAAGGCCCTGTTCTCTCTATTCCGGCTGTTTGAAGTGCGTATGCGATTATAGGCGTTCAACATATCACGTGCCTTCGTTGTTTGTCCACTGGATGTAGTCTCCTGATAGGAAACCATTATAACTACCCAGGGGTCCTCTATTCCAGGAACTGCCCAGTCAACGTCAACATCCACTATCCTTGAACGCCCTCGTCCGTAATCTATTCCATACTTGCGTTTAATGGCCTCAAGTTTTTTCCCTATAATTTCTTCTATCTTTCTACCCCTGATATTTGCGTATTCTCTACGATAAATAGTTTCTTTTATTTTTAATTTTCTCCCTTCGTAGTCGCTAATTTCTTCCCAATTTAACTTTTCTCGGTAATATTTCGGGAGGTATCTCTTTAGGAAAGGGTCTTCCTTACCGTGGAAAAGGACGTTTGCAATTGTATGGGCGAATGCGTTGTCCACGAGTAGTCTTCTTATTCTTCCAATACCCCATTCCTGGTCAAAACCTCCTGGTATCCTACCTTTTCTCCTTAACAAAGTTATTATTCTTTTGAATCTTTCTTGTGGAAGGCCAATGTCTGCCAAAATGGAGTCTAACGCACCTTCTTTATCTTTTAAGAATTGGGCAAACTCGTCTATATTTTCAAACTTGTGAACCCCACGGGTCGCCGTGTATATATTTTCAATCTTCTTGTCAACCTCTTCTTCTACACTATCATCAACAAAGAATTCTGTTGTACTCTCCCATGCCTCCTCAAAGGACAGCTTTCTTGGTTCAGGTGGCTTCACTCATCACCTCCAGTTTGGCCGCCTTAAGGGCCTTTCCTAATGAGGGAAAGTTCTCTTTAAACGTTTCAAGGCTGTATTTGCTCATTGACCTTATATCTCCTTCTGTGGGCAATCTGCCCAGGGTCTTCGTTAGCCCTCTTAGCTCAAGTTGTAATTGTTTTTTAGTAATTGGTTTTTTGTATCTTTTGATAGGTTCTCTCCAGATGTAACCCTTGCTCTTTATCTCTTGCAGTTTCTTTCTGGTTATCTCTACATAGTTTCTATCCAAATCTATGGCAATGTATCGTCTCTTCAGCTTGGCGGCCACGAGGGGTGTAGTGCCTGTTCCACAAAGGCCGTCTAGCACAACGTCCCCCTCATTTGTGGTGAGGAGGATTATCCTTTCCATTAATTTTTCAGGCAACTGGCAGGGATGGGGGTCTCGTTCCTTTTTATGCTTTATCCTATGAATATCCCACCAGATGTCTGTGAGAGGAACTTTTTGGTCAATGCCCTGTTTTTTTCTCTCCTTTATACAGCCTGCCCTAATGCAAAAGGTTGGAGCATCAATCTCTGAGACTCTATCATAGTTAAAAGTAAAGTCAGTAGGATGTTTTGTATAAAAGAGCAGTGCGTAATGAGAAGGCATTAGTTTGCCACGTGGTTCAGACACAGCATCCCAGACAATCCAGTTCTGAAAGAACAGATACTGGCTCAAGAAACGTGCGTGGTAGATTGCCCATTTGGGAAGGTTTAGAAGGAAGAGTGAGCCTGTGGGCTTCAATACCCTGATATATTCTTTGAGCCATGAGTTACACCACTCCAGGTAGAGGCCTTCTTTCTTTTTGTCATCGTAAGAGTTGTACATTTTATCAAGATTATACGGAGGGTCGGCAAAGACCAGATCCACTGAGTTTGGAGGATACCTCTTTAGTATTTCTACTATATCCCCTTGATGTACTTTGTCCAGTAAAGTCTCATCAAGGGTGTTTACTTTGACTTCGCCAGGTAATTGTTTTTTAGTATGTTTACTAGAGGATTCTAAGGATAAGGCGTACTGGCTGTATAATTTGTCAAATAGCTCCTCCGCAATGTGTGTATTAATTGATTTTAGTCTCTTCGTCGTCTCGGAGTAATCAGGCTCTCTAAAAGAGAGGGCTTCTAATGGTCCTACGGCACAGATTGCTTTCTCCCCCACATTAGCTAGAGAAAAGAGGGTCTGTAATACAGGTAAGGAAATCTTGGTGTAATTATCTGCCTTCGGAAAATGTCTCCAGACATCTGATATGGCAAATCCGTCTGGATGCATCAAGTGGGCCTTACCTCCCCAGTCTTTCAGGGTCTTATTGCAAAAGGCACAGTACCTATGAGGGAATCGCGCCTTACTTATTTGGAAGTACTTTTTTTGTTTTGCGAAGAGCACCACCGCAGAGTGAGTAGTGGGAAGGCATCTTCCTTCTTTTACAGGAGTAGATTCTATCGCAATCCAGTATTTAAACGTAAGACTCTCCATTAAAGGTTCTAGCAAAGAGGGTAGGGTATGCGGTAGTCCATGGACAAAGATTAGACCATCGTCCCTCGTGATTCTGACACACTCATTTAAGCACTGCCTGGACAGCTCTTCATTCAGAGTGGAGGTACTCAGGATGCAGGCGTCCATCGCTTTACTAGCCAGCAGATTTAGCCCTTTAAAAAGCTCATGTCTTTTTAAGTATATTAATTTCATTCTTATTCAATCGTCCAATTTGTGCGATTAGTTTCCTTAACCTCCTTTTACACCCTTCATGGCCGAGGAGGGAGATGACGGCAACCAGTTCCGGGCCATGGGTACTCCCCGTCAGGGCCAGCCTGAGGGGCATCATTACCTCCTTTGGGGCGAGGCCACCCTTTTCGGCCAACGGCTGGATAATATTATTATACACGTGAACGAAACCCTCTCCCAGTTCTTCTAACGTCTTCAGTACATGGGTAAGGACAATCTGAGATTTATCACTGGATAAGGTCACTATTTTGTCTTCATCTAAGACGGGTTCCTTGAAGAACCATTCAGACTCTTTTACTACCTGGGATAGGTTGGGAAGCCCAGGTCTGACTGCCTCTACGAGGGCCTTTAGCTTCGTCCGTTCTATCCTTTTGGCCCCCTCTGGCAGGAGGGGAACAATTAGTTCTATCAGCCTCTCCGGGTCTGCCTGGCGAAGATACTTTTCCGCCAGCCAGTCCAGTTTCTTTGGGTCAAAGTGGGCAGGGGATTTACTTATGTGGTGTATGTCAAACTTCTCTACGGCCTTTTCTGGTGCAATCTTTTCCTGTTTCTGTCCTGGACTCCAGCCCAGTAACAGCATGTAGTTAACCAGGGCCTCAGGTAGATAGCCCTGCCTCCTGTAATCCTGTATTGAGAGGGCACCAGCCCTCTTGCTTAGCAGGTCACCCTCCTCCCCGGCTATCATGGGTAGGTGGGCGTAGCGTGGCCTCGGAAAACCGAGGGCCTCAAATAGGAGGATATGCAAGGGTGTATTACTCAGGTGGTCTTCACCGCGTATTACGTGGGTTACCTTCATCAGGGCATCGTCCACCACCACCGCCATGTGGAAAGAGGGTGTGCCGTCTGCCTTCATAATCACAAAATCCCCTAACACGGACAGGTTGAACTCTAACTTTCCCCTAATCATATCTTCAAAGACCAGTTTTTCGCCAGGCGGTATGGTGGCAGGGCCACTCCCGACTAGAAATCGCAGGGAGGGTTTCCTGCCCTCTGCCTCAAAGGCCTTCTTCTCCGCCTCAGATAGGTTTCTGCAACGGTTGTCATAGCGTGGGGGTCTGCCCCTGGCCAGGGCCGCCTTCCGTCGCTCCTCCAGTTCCGACTGGGTACAGTAACAGGGATAGGCCTTCCCTTCTTCCAGTAACTTCTCTGCAGAATCCTGGTATATGGGGAGCCTCTGGGACTGGACATAAGGCCCGTAAGGCCCTCCCACATCTGGCCCCTCCTGCCAGTCCATCCCCAACCATCGGAGGTCGTCCATAATTAGTTGGGTGTAACGGGGGTCTGAGCGAGTAACGTCAGTATCCTCAATCCTGAGTATGAAGACTCCGCCATTATGCCTGACGAAGAGCCAGTTAAAGAGGGCCGTCCTGGCATTACCCAGGTGTATGGGGCCTGTAGGGGAGGGGGCAAAACGTACCCGTATCATCTTGCTGTAGGCCTAATTGCCTGTCTTCAATAGGTGTCCACCGCCAAAGGGCGCATAAAAATAGTTATTGAGCGGTCCACCTGCGGCATGGAAGCCAGGCCATAGGTACATAAGCCTGGAGACGTCATGGAAGGCATTATTATCATTAGCAGGGCCACCCCCGATGAGGGTAATTGAAGGCACGTTTGTCTTGAAGCTGAGGAGGTCTTTTATGCCCCATTTCTTCTTGTACCTGACTACCTTTGCCTCCTTTATCCCTGCCAGTTCTTTTGTCAGTTTTATGGCATCGGAGAGGTAGCCCGTCTGGTCTATAAGGCCAAGGGCCTGGGCCTGCTGTGCGGTGTAAATCCTACCATCGGCCAGCCTCCTGACGTCCTCCAGCTGGATGTTCCTGCCTTTAGAGACTACCGTAATAAACCTGGTGTACATCTCCTCAACGATGCCCTTCAAGACCGCCTCTTCCTCAGGGCTCATTGGCTTGAGCGGGGAGCCTATCTCCTTGAAAGGGCCGGAGGTTATGGACTTGTCTTCTATGCCGTATCTTTTTATGAGTTCCGAGACGTTTATCAGGGGCAGGATTACGCCTATACTGCCCGTTACCGTAGTAGGGTGGGCCACAATCTTATCTGAGGCCACTGCGATATAATAGGCCCCCGAGGCGGCCACGTCCTCCAGACAGGCCACCACCTTCTTTTTCTTTTCTTCTTTATATTTGATGAGTTCGTTATAGATGACGTCACTGGCAGTTATCCCACCCCCTGGGCTGTCTATCCTCAGGAGGATGGCCTCCACGTGGGCATCCCCTCCGGCCTTCTCTAGTCGCTTCTTGAAACTCTCCGCCAGGCCCGCCTCATCTGGAACGAAGGCCGAGGGACCACTACGGATTATCCCCTCTATGGGTATGACGGCAATCTTCTTCTCACCGCTACCTTCCACGGTCTCTTCTACATAGGCATCCTTAAGGGACTCGTCCTCCAGGGAGAAGGCGCTCATAAAGGCGAGTCCCCCAAAGAGCACGGTTGCCAGGATTATCGTGGATAGGAAGAAGAAGAAGGCCACGGAGGCCAGGACCCAGTAACCGTAGCCCCTCCCCCTGTCGCCAGCAGTGCCACCACCTTTTCTTACTTCAGGATTGTCCATTGACCGCCCTCGGATGTGTCATGCCCAGATTATAATGGAATCCCTAGTTTAAGCAAGGGAACAGATGACAAGTGTAGCCGCAGGCTTTAGCCTGCGAATCATTCTAGGCGCAACCTAAAGGTTGCGGCTACTACCCTGACCCCTAATGGGTCCCTCGCCCCGTACCTCATTGGTGTGGGGTTCATAAGGGACAAGGAGGTCGTGTCCTATCTGGAGGGAGTCCAGCATCCTGGCCACCATGAAATCTACCAGGTCTTCCACCGTTTTGGGATGGTGGTAGAAGCCTGGCATGGCAGGTATCAGCTGTGCCCCCGCCCTGGCCGCCTTCAACATATTCTCAAGGTTTATGGCATTCATGGGGGTTTCTCTAGGGACAAGGATTAGCCTGCGGTTCTCCTTGAGGGTGACACTGGCCGCCCGCTGGATGAGGTTGGAGGCCAGACCGTTCGCCACCGCACCCAGGGTGTTCATACTGCAGGGGATTATCACCATGCCCCTGGTGGGAAAGCTACCGGAGGCAATTGGGGCATCAAGTTGGGTAACCCTATGGTACCAGATGGAGCGAACACGATGGGAATGGCCCTGCCACCCCACCAGGGCCTCCAAATCTGGATTTTCTATATCAAGCCCTAACCCTAACTCCTCCCGGATAACTAAAAACGCAGCCTCAGAGATGCTGAGGTGTACCTGCATCCCCTTCTCGCAGAGTATCTGGAGGAGCCTCCTGGCATAGGGCATGCCACTGGCCCCGGTAAGGGCGACTATAAGGCCTTCTGGATTCTCTTTCATAACATCACTATACGGGCGAATGCAGGGTGTGTCAATTCCTAAAGACAGGGGGATAAGGAACAGGAGACAGCGTACAGGAATAAAGGGGTTCCCTGTCCCCTGTCTACTGTTACCTCTTACCATTTGACTAGCCTTTGTAGGGCGTCCACCTCGGCAGCCAGCGTCCCACCTCTCGTTTGTATCTCTCGTACTCCTCCCCGAATTGCCCCTCCAGCCTCCTCTCCTCCCCCAGTATGATAAAAAAGTGACCGAAGAGGCAGAGGGTACCCAGGTAGATAAGGATGGCAGGGGATTGGAAGTATAGTCCTTCGCCCAGGACTATTTGTAACATGCCTAAAAACATGGGGTTACGGACATGACGGTAAGGCCCCACAAGCACCAGTCTCTTTGGTACGCCCAGTGGGGTGGGTTGTTTGTTCCACTGCTGGGAGGCATAGATTAGACGTGCACTAATGAAGGCCAGCGTAAAGCCCGTAAGGAAAGAGGCCACCCCCAGCCACCGCCACGGCCCAAAAGGTGGTAGGGCCACTCCCGACGCAGGCAGAAAGACGTCTAAATAGGTGGCAAGATAAGGAAGGACGCCCCCTACCAGGAAGGGGGGAATGGGGAGCCAACCGATCCTTAGAGGTATTATGGTCATAGTACAGAAGTTCCTATTCCGGTAGACAGCAAACAGTAGACAGGAAAAACCTTGTCTAGTCCAAATTTCAAAATCCAAGGCTCAAATCAAATCCAAAGTCCAAATTCCAAAATCCAAACATTTGGGCTTTGAGCTTTGGAATTTGGGCCTTTCATCTATCCCAGTATGCTATCTACTGACTACTGTCTACTTGCTAAAAGGGAGTAGGGAAAGAATAAAGAATACAGTAGTCAGTCCGCCTTAAGCGGAAGCTTTGACATTTCCCAATCCGCCCGCCTCAGTCAGAAGGGGGCATTAAGGGATGTGTCCCCTCTAGCTACCTCAGCAAGTCTTTCAGTATTAC
>JASEHG010000074.1 GCA_030018855.1 Candidatus Brocadiaceae bacterium | reverse complement strand
CCCTATAACGGTGTAGTCAAAGCGGGTACTGGTGCCCATGTTGCCTACGACGACTGTACCAGTATTGATACCAGTCCTGACCCTTAATGAGGGCCAGCCCCTCTTCTTGAACTGAGAGTTCAGTTTCTCCATCGCCTTAATGGATTCCAGGGCCGCCTGGGGACCAGGGATTAGGGAAAGAGATTGCTGGCCCCTAGCCCCTAACCCCTGACCTCTGCCCTTGGGTCGGTGGCCTGGATTATGGCGCTGACGGAACGCTGATTGAAACCCTTAAAGCCCTCCCGCCGTTCTATGTCCTCCAGGTGGCTACCGATGGCACCTTGGCTAGAAAACTTTTGATACTGCTCCTGATTTATACTGCCCCGACTAAGGAGTTGGTCAATCCGTTCTGCCCTCACCTTCCATTGCTCCCCCTGGGTAAAGGCCTGGCGGAGGAAGGGGAAATCGGAGAAAGGCTTCATGGTCTGTACCCCTTCCTGTGCCATGCCCCTGCGGAGGGCATCAAAATCGGACCTGATGGCCAGGTGATGCATCCCGGCCTCAAGGAAGCCCTCCCCATGGAGTTCCACCCAGAGTCCTACAGTGCCCAACTCCTTTCTAGGGGGGAGGGGATGGTGGGCAAAATCTTCTTCAGTTTCCTCATGGCTGAGGTCCAAATCGGCAAAGACGGTTATCCCCAGGAGGTGGTTTTCCATCACCTGGGCACCCCATCCAGCCTCCTCCCCTGCATGAAACCTCTCTCTACACTGAAAGCCCAGACCCTCCAGCAGTTGTACCAGGTCATGGAGGTGCCTTCTGGAACAGCGGAAGGTGTGGTGGTCGTGGTTGGCCCAACCTAGCCCCAAAGAATCCTGTCGTTCCTTCTGGAGACGGGCCGCCCTGTTTCTCTCCTCCCAGTATCTCCGCTCTCCCTCAAAGAGGACGCAGGCAGTTAGTCCTTTACCAAGCTTGGCAGATATGTCTTCCAGTATCTCCTTTGTCTTCCTGAACCCCTCAGCGGTATCATCAAAGCGGCGAGGCCTCGTACGCCAGAGTTCTTCCGCCCTGAGATACTCCTGCCTGAGATATTCCTGGTGGTACGCTGGCGAAGGGGTCTCGCAGAGATAACCCCTGTAGCCCCTACGCTCCACGGCCAGGAGGCTTAATCCCCCTTCCCCGGCCACCAATACCCTCCTGTAACGGCTCTTGGGTGGACCCTCCAATCCGCCTGAGGCGGGGTCAAGTCCCTGCCTTGCCGCAAAATCCGCCACTGATTCCACCTTCAGGGCCAGCTCCAGTATAGGCCCCACGGAACTGCCCTTGGTGTACGTAGCCAGTTCGGCTGTCCGCCTAAGGCGGATGCCATCTTGCAGCACTACATTGGGGAATATGGCCCCTACAAGCAAGAAGGCTGTCCTGCCTGGAGGGGTCTCTCCCAGGGGGTCTGGGATGAAACCCATCCGGGCGAGTCTTGTCCTCGTAGGGCCAGAATCGGGGAGGACTACATGGTCAACCCAGTCAATAAGCCTTGTACCGGTGTGTTCCCTTATCTTTTGTTCAAGTCTCGCCGCCGCCTGGTGGGCCTTAAGGAAGGCGTCCAGGCCTCCCAGGAAAAAGGCCTCTGCCTCCGGGTACCTCTTCCAGTCAAACCTGGTGGGGTTCATGTCTACCTTTATCAGTAGTTACAGCAGGTAGGGGCACGTTGCAACGTGCCCCTACAAGGCAGGTCAGTCCGCCTTAGGTGGATGCCTCTGCCCTGTCTACTGACTACTGTCTACTGATTACTGTTATTACCTTCCTCATCCTTACGGCGGTGGTACCATCACTGTAGTATCCCGGGACACTGGAAAACTCCACGAACCCATTTCTTTTATAGAACTCCAGGGCCGAGGAGTTATCCTCCCCTACCTCCAGGATGAGATTAGAGACACCTCTCCTCTGGCACCCCCTTTCAAACCTCTGGAGCAAGGAGGTACCAATCCCCTTGAGTCTGTAGTCCTTTCTTACGCAAAAGGTATATATCCTTACTGCCGAAGACCCCCTGCGACCCAGACCGATAATGTAACCCAGGACCTTGCCATTGGAGGCGGCAGGGCCTCCCGCCTGAGGCGGGTGAGCCCAGTCGGACCGGTCACCCTCTTCAGCCGTCAGGGCTATGGCGTTAGGAGACTGGAGTAGGTATCTTATTTGCCTCCTGCCGAAGGCCTCCTCTAAAAAATAGGTCTTTTCCATCTCCTCTATCTGGGAGACGTCCTCAAGGGAGGTACTCCGGTATCTTATGGGTCCTTTCATCGTTAGGATAGACCCCTGGGGGGGAGAAAAAGGGTTGAAAATTGGAAATTTAAAATTTACAACTTCTTACTATTCCATACCCTCTAACCCCTGATTCACCTATCTCCTTGCGGAGATGAGCCCTTTGATAGACTCTGAGAGATGATCTAACCTTAGGGGCTTAAAGAACACGGTATCTATCCCTGTCTTTCTCATCTCCTCCTGAGTGACTTCGTGTGTCCTGCTGGCTACCATAATGAAGGGGACTTTCCGCCCCTTTCCAATGCAGAAGGTCTTTATCGCCCTGGCCACCTCCACACCCGATAGATAGGGCATCTCCAGGGCACAGAGAACCAGGTCATAAGAACCCTGCTTGAAGAGGCTCAACCCTTCTATCCCATCTGGTGCGGCCGTAACGGCGTAGCCAGCGTATCGCAGGAAACTGGTGTAGATACTGCGGTGGGTCTCCTCATAGTCTATTAAGAGGATATTTGCCTTAATAACCTTTCCTGACTCCCCCATAACACGGTCCCTCCCGTCTGGCCTATCTCTTTTGGCATCCGTCTGCTTGAGGCGGATTACCGCCTTACTCTCCTTTCCTTTCTGAGACCTTTCCTTCCGTATGCCCTTCCACCTGGGGTGGATTACCGCCTCCCCTTTTATCGGGAGTGGCCGATTCGGCTGAACCCGCGGCCGAGGCCTTACCGCCTTCTATTACTATCGGCAACCCCTCTTCCAGTATGTCCGCCTCCTCGTAGTCCCCCCCGCCCGGACGCCCATCCGCCTGAGCCTGCCCTTGAGCGGAGTGAAGGGACGGACCACTGCCTGGAGCGGATTCCCCCTGGACTGACACCACCCCCTCAGGAGTGGCACCGCCGCCTTCGCTAGGCTCCAGGATAAGAAGAGGCCCTGCCAGGAGGAGTAATAGGACTGCATACCTTTTCATAGACAATTTTACCACCGTCAGACCTTTATTCAAATATCTACTGGCCCTTTGTTAGAAGCGGCCCTTGAATCCGCCTCAGGCGGACGATGTTTAAGTTACCCTATTTGTATTCGTATAGTCAATAGCTTTCCCTGAGCCCTTGTGGGGCATCCGCCTTAGGCGGACAACGTGCCCCTACAAAGGATTGAGGGTCTTCGGAGTTAAAATCAAAAATCCTTCCTATGCCCGCAATTCCACTAATCCCTGACTCCTAGACTAGTACACTCAGGTACACTGGATTGTATACTAATGTGTACAGTTGTAACCATTTATCTTATAAGCTATTGAATGGACATACTAGCCTCTTGTGAATTATTAGTAACAAGAGAAACCAGGACAGAAAAGCTCACATTGGTTGTCGGGTCTTGAGCAATGTTTCGTAAGTATTTATTATATAAGGGAATATACATGTGCTAGACTGCATCTGCCTGTCAGCTAGCAAGGGGTGAAGAAATGGTATGCGTATTGCTAGTATCTGACCATACAGCACAGCGTTTGTACATCTTTTTTAAGAGCTTGTAGTGATTGAAGCGAATCTATAGAATCTGAGGGACAATAACTATGCCACAGGTAACAATGGGAGCAGAGAAAAAGGCAGAAGAGGTAGGTGGTATATGGACGTCCCGGCGTAGTTTCTTCACCCTGGCGGGCTGGGGAATATTTTTGGCCACTATAGGAGCCTACTTGTGGAATCTCCTGGGGACAACCGGCTTTTTCTTTCCTAAGGTACTGTATGAGCCCTCTAAACGGTTTGCCGTAGGTTATCCCCAGGATTTTCCAGACCACAGCGTGGTTACCTTAAAGGCCAGGAGGGTATTTGTGGTCCGGGAGGGCAATGCCTTTCAGGCCATATCCATGATTTGTCAACACCTGGGATGCGCCGTGCATTGGACCGAAGAAAAGGGTATCTTTGAGTGTCCCTGTCACGGGAGCAAGTACTATAAGGACGGCGTCAACTTTGCTGGCCCCGCCCCAAGGCCCCTCTATCACTTCCATACGTCTCTTTCCGACGATGGGAAACTGGTCATAGACACGAGTCAAATAGTGGAACGGGAGAGGAAGCTGGTAATATAATAATCAGCCGTCAGCCATCAACGATCGGCCGAGACCCCGAAAGCCGAAGGCAAAAAAGGAGTCCTTCGCATGTTACCCAACCTCAAAGAAATAGGCGATAAGATTACGCAGAACGACGTCTGGAAGTCTATCTTCCGTCACAGGTACGAAGATACCTCCCGTAATCGCATGCTCCAGGTACTCAGCAATGTATGGCTTCACATACATCCTACCACCGTAACGAAGGGCAATATAAATATCTCCTTTACCTGGTGTCTTGGGGGGCTGACCTTTTTTGTCTTCCTCTTTGAAACCCTCACAGGTGTACTCTTGATGTTCTATTACACCCCGGACGTAAACCGGGCCTATGCCGACATGCTGGACCTGAGCAATAATGCAATACCGCTTGGCCGGCTATTGAGAAACACGCACAGGTGGGCCGGCCACGCCATGGTCATAACGGTATGTTTCCACATGCTGAGGGTCTTCCTTACCGGCTCCTATAAGGCACCAAGACAATTTAACTGGGTGGTAGGTGTGATACTCCTCGTACTCACACTGTTACTAAGTTTCACAGGCTACCTCCTGCCATGGGACCAACTCGGATACTGGGCCATTACGGTAGGTACCAATATGGCAGGGGCTACGCCATTTGCAGGCTATCAAGGCCCCTTTGCAGAGCTATTTGGATTCACTATTGATAACGATATACGATTTGGCCTCCTGGGAGGCACCTCCATACAGGCACCTGCCCTCCTAAGGGCCTATGTGTGGCACTGTATAGGCCTCCCCGCTATGGCAGGTGGGCTTATGATGCTCCACTTCTGGAGGATAAGGAAGGACGGATTCTCAGGACAGCTGTAAGTTCTTTGGAGTCCACATAAATACAATAGAGGAAAGTTATGGCCAATCCCGAAGCAACTATGTTAAGACCTGAACCAAAACAGACACAGACAGGGCCTGAAAAAATACACACCTGGCCCCATCTAGTGGCAAAGGAATTCTTATGTGCCCTACTCTTCACGGTAGTCATACTGCTTTACAGCTATTACGTAGATGCACCCTTAAGAGAACTCGCCAATCCAGGCGAACCAGAGAACCCTGCCAAGGCCCCCTGGTACTTCCTGGGCCTGCAGGAAGAGCTGGTGTACTTTGACCCATGGTTTGCCGGGGTGGTCCTGCCCTTCCTGATTATAATAGGTCTTATGTTTATACCTTACATCGACTTCAACCCAAAAGGCAACGGCTACTATACCTTCAGAGAGAGGAAGTTTGCCGTAACTACCTTCAGTTTCGGGTTCTTACTCTGGTATGTGCTTATCATCATAGGGGTTTACTGTAGAGGGCCTTTCTGGGCCTGGTTCTGGCCCTGGGAGAAGTGGACCCTCGCCTTCCCGACACCCCCACCTCTATGGAGTCTACCAGCCCCCGTAGGGGTCCTGCTACTACTAGCCTATTTTGGAGTGGGCACATGGTTACCGGCCCGTAGATGGAAAGACTTCTACCAGAAACTCGGGCCAGTTAAATATGGCATTACGATGTTCTTACTGCTCGCCATGATAGGTACTATCTTAAAGATGGGCCTTAGATTAGGGTTCAACGTCAAGTATGTCTTGCAAACGCCCTGGTTCAACATCTAGAGTAACATCAAAAAAGTAGGGGCAATTCACGAATTGCCCCTACACTGAAAAAGGTGATGTATGAAGAGAAAGTTATTCCTCCTTTTTAGTCTGGCATTCTTTTACTCCTCCTACCTCTGGTTTGAGGAGGGGAAGAATCCCGCCTGGGCAAAGTATCAACAGGCCTTTTATCAGAAGAGGCTAGTGGAACTGGAGAAGGAACATAAGGCCGCCACCTCTGAGAAGGACAAGAAAGACCTTGAGAAAAAGATAGCCATCCTTCGTTCCCAGAAGCCTGAGATAAAGCAGATTCTACTAAAAGGTACCGGCACATGGGATAAACTGGGGAACGGTAATAAAGTGGATAGATGTATCACCTGTCATATTGACGAGTCAGGGCTTAAGGCCAGCCACGCCATAGTCTCGGAATTCCCCTTTGACGTATACGGCTGTACCGTATGCCACAAAGGTATCGGCAGGGCCCTCGCAGAAAAGGAGGCCCACAGGGGGATGTATACCCACCGCCGCCAGATGCAGCAGAGGATGGCCTCCGCTGACAAGGTCTTTGAACTCTGGCTGGAACTCACGGAACTTTCCCCAGAAGAGACAGACCCCAACCTTACGCCAGTCTGGGGAAACTTCAGGTATAACGGCGTGACGGGGGAGAAGGCCATCTACGTAGGCAGTCAGAAGTGCCTCAGGTGTCACACCGGACTGACTGCCCCCCATGCCGAACAGTGGAAGAGGACCAAGTTCACCAGTTTTGAGAGGGTTAAGCAGGCCCCTGATTTCATTGAGGGAGACGAGAATTACAGAAGGCAGTGCTACAAGTGCCACACCACAGGCTACAACCCAGGCAACGGGAAGTACGTGGACGAAGGCGTAACCTGTGAGGCATGCCACGGACCGGGAGAACTCTTCAGCTATTTCATGGATATTGGCAAGGCCCAGGAAGGTCAGAAGATAGCCAGGGTCAACAGCCCTTACAACGTCTGTTTTGAGTGCCACATCAGCCGCCACCATGAGATGAGGGTAAAGTTCTTTAAGGACCGCGGCATTTCTGATGACTGGTGGTTCACAAGATACTCAAACCTTTTAATAGAGTCAGAAAAGATAAGTCCTTCCCAGGGATGGTTAAGATAGAAATCTTTGAAGGGAGTCTTTAAAGGAGAGATGTTTATGAAATTTCTTAGACCTGTATCAATAGCCCTTTTTGTAGCCTTGATAGCTGGTCTACCGGCTGGACGGCTTGCGGCAGAAGAAAAGCCCCAATCCGCCCCAGGCGGACAAGAACAGCTAGGGGAGCTTTATGACAACCCGACCCTGAAGAAATGGTTTGAAGAGCCAGTGGGGTTGGAGAAGGGTAGCGGGCCATGGATGGACGTCTATAAACCCGTACCCATGCACATGTACTGGTACCCCAACAGACACTACGTCAAACCCGACGGCACCTACTATGACCAACTCCTCCAGAAGTACAAAGCCGAGGATTGCGTAAAGTGCCACGAGGAGGTAACCCCCGGCATAGTCAACGACTGGAGGGAGTCCACCCATGCCCATCCCAAGAAGAACGAGGACTTCGCTACCAAGACAAAGGATATAGAAAAGCGGGTAAACAGGGAACTTCCAGAGGTAAGCTGTAACGAGTGCCACGGGAAGGACCACAAGGAATTAAAGATGCCCTCCTGGAATACCTGTGGACAGTGCCATACTACCCAGACCAACCAGTTCCTCTCAGAGAAGGACTACGGCAGGCCCAACCATCCTCAAACTACGGAGGCCAACGTCATCGTCCCCTGGTATCCTGAACTCTACAGGATGGGTATAGGCAACATGCAGTTTGGTTGCGACTACTGCCATGCAGCCTCAGAGAAGTGCGACATATGCCATACCCGCCATGCCTTCAAGGCCGCCGAGGGCCGTAGGCCGGAGGCCTGTCAGAGTTGTCACATGGGTTTTGACCACCCGGATGCAGAATCTTACGGCGAGAGTAAGATGGGCTACATCTACCACATGGAAGGCCACCACTGGGACTTTGAGAAGCCTTTAAAGGACGTGGTGCCCGGAAAGGACTACCGAAGCCCCACCTGTCAGTTCTGCCACATGTACACCGGCAAGGGTGAGTTCTCCCACAACGTCGTCTCTAAAGGTATCTGGCGTATGGGAACGGTACCACCCAAGGGTATGGAGTTTAAGTCCTCTCTAAAGGACTACCCTTACGGCGTAAACCTTCCGCCATTGAATTACAAGCTAGACATCTACTCCCCCGAGAGCAAGGCCAAGAGGGAGAAGTGGATAGAGGCCTGCAGTAACTGCCACAGCCCCCGATGGGCAAGGCTCTACCTGGAGAATCTGGATGAGGTGATGTTCCAGGTCTGGGGCTGTCAGGACAGGGCCCAGAAGTGCATAGAGGATGTCATAGCCGCAGGGGCCTTAGACCCCGGCCCAGAGGAGAGGGACCCTTACCCCTTGGGCGACATAGTGGCCGATGCCCTTGGGCCAGGACTCCTTGGCGAGCCCATCTATAACGCCTTCAAACAGACTAAGGGAAAGATCCCCGTGCTGGGACCAATCCTGGGCGTATACGCCGACTTCTACCCTGGAAAGTACAACCCCTCCAGGATAGAGAGGCTCTATGTGGACATGTGGTTCGGCGACAAGGCCTTCCTGTATAAAGGGACTGCCCACGTACAGCAGGACATCTCCTGGTGGTATGGCTCCTCCAAGGTCTTTGGCAAGATGGCCGAGATTGAGAGTGAGGCCAGGATGCTCATGAGGGCCAAGGACACTGACCGTATGCTTAAGGAGAAGGGGAGGTACAAAAGCCTGCCCATGCTAGGCCTCATACTGGCGGGGATTGCGGGCGGAGTCTTTGGTGTTGGTGTAATCAGGAGAAGGAAGGGTAACTAGTCCCTCTTTCCAGCAAAATAAAACCCCAGGCAGCCCAAAGTTGCCTGGGGTTTTT